>DBFNNF010000063.1:0-6642 GCA_048407585.1 Lactobacillus johnsonii
TTTTAAATCTGGAATTAAGTATTGGGTCGGTTCTCCTAATTCATATTCACTAGCCGGAGCAGGATTTAGAGTTTGAATGGCTTTTAGTGCCGTTATTATTTTTTCATGTTCATATGGTAGAGTAGCCCATTTACTTGGATCAGCTAAGACTTCCAATTTTTCTTTTTCTAAGATGATGAGAGCTAATTCGTTAAAATCTTTTTTATCTCTAGCCTGAAGTAATAAACACTCATTTAAATCCTTAGCACCTATTCCAATAGGATCAAGTTTTTGCAGTTTGTCTCTTCCCGCTTTAAGTTCTTGTAGAGAAAAGGAAGCTTTATTCTTTAAAGATTCTAAGCTAGTTCGTAAATATCCATCTTCACCTAATTGATAAATTAAAAACTTAACAACTCTCTTCTCTTTACTCGACCAATCGCTTATCCTCACTTGACTTAAAAGATGATCAATTAAATTTTCATTTCCATTATCTTCAATCCAATCTAAGTTTTGCAGTTCCTTACTTGAACTTTTCAATTCAACAAATGGATTTTCTTGTGCAAATTCTTGAATTACTTTACTGAGATCATAGGCATTATAAGATAAAATTTTAAGATCTTGTTTTAATTTAGTGGACAAAAAAAGCCGTGTTACAAGCTTTTCCTGTACCTTAAGTGACATACTTTGAGCCTGCATCATCGACTTTTCTCCCTTTTACTTATACCTTAAATACTTACCATTTGAATACACATAATATTCTTATTCATTGAAATATCTTCAATAATTTCTGCATAGTTTAATGAACGAGGAATCTCTATCTCATAAATATTAACATAGATCTGTCCTTCTGGTTTTTGTGTTACCTTAAAGTTAACGTTAGTTACAGTAATATGGTGCTTTTCAAAATAATGTTGGATAAATTCTTTCGTCTCAACTTTATGTTTATACTGAATTTCCAATCTTTTCATTGCATGTACTTGAATCAATTTTTTAGAAAATACTAATACTAAAACTACTGCTACAGCACCAGCAATGCCAATTGTATAATCTCCCATTCCAATCGCCAGTCCAATTCCAGCAACTGCCCAAAGACTAGCAGCTGTTGTTAACCCTAATACGGTTCGATGTTGGACTAAGATAGTTCCAGCACCTAAAAATCCTATTCCTGAAACAACTTGTGCAATCAATCTAGCTTCATCTGCTCTTACTATTCCAGCAAGCTTTGGTTGATGAATAGCAATTTGAATTGCATCATAGCCTATTTTTTCCTGAATAAGAGCAATAATACACGCACCAGCACAAACTAAGGCATGCGTCTTAATTCCAGCAGGACGATTTTTATGTTCACGATCATAGCCTATGACACTAGCCATGAAAACAGAAAGCGCTAAACGCACAATTATTTCAGGGAGTGTCACTGCTATATGCATCTAAACCACTCCGATTAATCCTAAAACAATAGAAAGAACTAAAACACCTAATAAAATCCAGTTTACGTTCACTTTCTTTGATAGTAACCAATAGCAAATAAGCGTTACAACTAATGGAACTAATCCTACCCATAATTGATCTAAGTAAGTTTGAATTTTTATTGGCTTACCACCTTCAATTGGGATACTTAGTTTAGATTCAAATTTAACCATTGTTGCAGTCATGCATCCAATCATTAATAAACCTAAAGTTGAAGCAGCTTTGTTTAATAGCTTCATACTGCCGCTTTTATACATATCTTGAATAAAGGTATCTCCAACCGTAAAGCCCATGTAAGTAAGGTAATAACGAGTAGCAATTGAAGGAATATTGTAGATTAATAAGAACAAGATTGGTCCTAAAATAGATCCCTGACTTGCTAAACTAATACCAACACCAGCTGCAATAACTCTTAATACACCCCAGAAGATTGAGTCACCAATTCCTGATAAAGGACCCATTAATGAAGTTTTAATGGCAACAGTCGAATCTGGATCAAAGTTTGGATCTTGCGCTGTTTTCTTTTCCATGGAAGCAACCAAGCCCATTACAAAAGTACCAACATTTTGTGTAATGTTATACCAAGTTGTATGGCGCATCATTGCTTTCCGATGTCCTTCTTTATCATCCTTAAAATATTCATCTAAAGCAGGCATAATTGAATACATAAAACCAGGAGCATGTGCTTTAGTAGCACCGGCACGGCTGGCAAAAACTGTAAAGGAGCGCCAAAATATTTTGTTAATTATCTTTTTGTCTTCAGGTGAGACGTTCTTAGTGATTTTCATGAGAAAAAGTCCTCCTCTTCTTCATCCATTTGATCAGTCGTTTCTAAATGAGTAACGGCATTAGCAACTGGAGCTGCTTTTTGTTTATTTTCAATATCCATGATCTGCTTATCGCGAATCCATTGTAAAACAACAATAATAATTCCAATTGCAGCTACCGCTACTGAAGGGAGCTTTAAGTAAGCAGCCAAAACAAAACCTAAGAAATAGTATGGTGATAATTGCTTACTCCAAAGCATTCTCATCAAGATTGCAAAACCAACTGCTGGCAATAATCCACCTGTTGCAGCTAATCCAGCCATTAAGTTAGCTGGGATCTGATTTACGAGGTGTTGCACAGGACGTGCACCAGCTAAAACAGCAAAGAAAGTTGCTAAAGAGAAAGTAAAGTAGTTAACAAACCACATACCAAAGTGTAATCTTGTCAAACCTTTTGGATTATTGTCTGCCGCCACCTTATCAACAAGTGGTGCAAAAATGTTCATAACAACATTTTTTAAGAACATTGAAATAAAAGCTGCAAATACACCAATTGGAACAGCTAAAGCCAAAGCTGCTTTGGTATCTACTCCTAAAGTGATTGCAAAAGTAGTTGCTAATACTGTAGCTGTTACGGGTTCAGATGAAATTGCCCCACCAATATCAACTGCTCCCATAAAAATAGCTTCAAGAGAGGCCCCAATTAAAATACCTGTCCGAATATCACCAAACATTAAGCCGGCTACCATCCCTACAACTAAAGGACGTTCAATCATTGTTTGTCCCCAGAGCCAGTTACCACCCAAACAGACAAACACACAAATCGCTGCTAGCGTTGCTGTATGTAACATAATCTTTTCCTCCTAATTCTAGTTAGCATCTTTCAAAATAGAAGAAATTGGAGTTTTAGCATTATTTGGTACAATTTGATGAAAAACTGGAATATCTAGCTTTGCCAATTCTTTTAATGCTTCTAGTTCTTCTGGTGTCATCATTAATGTGGAAGATAGTTGAATAGCGTTATCAGCATCCTTAGTAAAACGACCAACATTTGCTACATTAATTCCTTCAATATCTTTGACATTTTTAGCAATCTTCAAGGCATCTTGAACATTATTAGTTAAAGCAAAAATTCTCATCTTTGCTCCCTTAGGATTATTGAAGACTTTAATTGCGTCATCTACATTTCTAATTAATAATTTCTTTCCAGTAGGTGTAGCCATCTTTAAAGTCATCTGTACCATCTCATTGTTTGCTGCATTATCATTTGCTACTACAATTCCTGGTGTATCTAATTCTTTAGTCCAAACTAAAGCAACTTGTCCATGAATCAAACGGTCGTCTACTCTTAATTGTGCAATCATCTTTTTTCTCCTTCTATAAATCCTTTAAGCAAAGAAATCATTATCTGATTCTTTTTCTTCTTTTTCGTTTTCTAGTTCAATGAGCTCAACTTGACTTTGTTTAATCAAATCTTTTAAGTGAGTTTTAGTTAAAGGTTCACTATCAAGCAGCACAGACATAATTACTGCTAAATTCATTTGAGTAACAATAAAAATATCTTTTTCATTAGCTGCTTTAAGCATTACTTTTTGGTTTACGCTTCCTCCTTTTAAGTCAGTAAAAATTACTGCTGGCCTTTTGGCGGATTTAATAAATTCTTCAATTTTAGGAGTATAGTCACTATCATCTACATATGCATCAATCACATTTACTTGTTTGTCCATCCCAGTCAAAATGTCTAATGAGCTTTGTAATCCACTTGCAAAGTGTCCGTGACTAGCAATTAAAATATCTGTCATGTTTTTAGCTCCTCTCTTTTTTCTCTTTACACCTACTTAATAGCAAAAAGCGTGCCAAGTTAATAAAACAGCTATTTTACGGCAAAAAAAATAAAGTGTTTATTTTTTAAACACTTTATTTAAACTTTATTAAACACTGTTTATTTCAAAAATTACTTATTAATGAATTGCTTAAACAGTTCATACAAGAGTGATATCTCATAATTTGAGATATGAATATTATATTTAAGCTCGATTGGCTGAAAAATACTATGTGAAATTTTAAGAAAATCTTTTTCTGCCTCAGTTTGTGGTTCTACCTTAACTTCTGCAGTTTTTTGCACCATTAATCGTTCAATCATTAGTGCAATATGCATATATAAGTTAAGTTTTACTTTTCCATCCAAATTCAGACCATAATAGCTTTCATACTTAGCATTTATTTCTTCCACCTGCCGAATTACAACATCTGGATTTAAGAAAGAAAGTCTTTCAGAAATACCCTCTTTAGAGAAAAAGCGCAATAACTGTTGGCTAAAGCCATCAATTTCCTCAGAGGTCATGTAAGGTGCTAACCAACGCTTCAAGTTATTCTCTCCACTAGCATCTAAAAGATCGTATAAGTTCATATGCCTAAACTCAACGGGTTCTAAAATATCTAGTGTAGTTAACACAAATAACGTCCTATCAAAATATGCCCATTCTTTTGACTTAATCTTTTCTTTTAAGGAGTTATAATCAACCGGGATTACCTTAATATCACTTGGTAAAAACGGTTGAATAATTTCACTAACCTTTTGCGCAATCCCAAGTCCTGAAATACAAGAAACAAGAATATTAGGAGATTGAGAAAAGCCCTCATAATATTGCACTCCAATTTCATAATCGCGGTCAGCGGCTTCCGCAATTTGCTTAAACGAAATATTTTGTTGCATCTTTAATGCCAAATCCAAGGAAGTTAATGTAGTTAAATTATTAACTACTAATAAATCCCCATCAAGGTGAGATTTAATTTCTGAATATAGTTGCCCAAGTGACCCCATATCAACCATTAAAATAAAACCTTCAGTAGTATTGAAAGAAGCAATTAATTTCTTAGCTTCATCAATTATTGGTTCTACCCCAGTATCAATTGGCATATCTAAGGCATCAAATATATAAGTCCCGCATAAAGAATTAACAACGGTCTGAATACTAGTGGCAGTATTTTCTCCATGAGCAACCATTAAGCCTCTAAGCCTAATATTTTCATCAACATGATCACTTAATAAAAGTGCCAAAATCAACTCAAGTGTTTTTTGACTCTGCAAAACTAAAATGGGAAGCTTACTATAAAAACTCCTTGCAACATGCAAGGAACGAGAAATAACATTAGACAGCTTTTCATTTAGAGAATCAATTATCTTTTCATCAACCTCAAAGTGATAACTATAAAGTAAATATAGGACAGGTTCTAAATAAGTCGTATTAGATAACCCAAATTGATTCTCGATTATTTTTTGAAATAGATTATTATGTTGTAAATATAGCCCCGATTTAATAGAACTTGGATCCACAAAACACTTTAAATTTTGAATGGCTAGTTTACACTTACTTATTTCCTCATGAGAATAATTTGTCTCAAGTTGTTTTAACAACACTTCTAATTTAAGAAAACTTTTCTTAATTAAACTGTTGCCTGAACGTTCAAGTGGTATATTCGGGTCAATTAATAAGTTTCCATATTCCGCAAATGTTGGGAGTTCTTCGACCATAATATTATTTAAATGTAGCTTGATTACGTCACTATTTTCTTGGTCACGATAAGCAGCTGCACAGGAAACCTTAATGATATTTTTTAAATACCCAATATTTCCGGGATGCTTAATTTTTAATAAAGTAGATACCACATATTTATCTACTTCAATTTTTCGATTAATTCGACGTGCCTCTTGATAGAAAATATACCGTAGCAGTTCTAGTCTTTCATCAATTGGACGACTAGCAAAATCGGGCAATTTAACATGCACAGGTACACGACGTAGAAAAGTCGTTAGGAGGACTTTTTCTGGATTTTCAGTGGTTGCCATTACTAGCCGAACTTTTGATTTAATGGGATGAGAATTATCTCCCATCGGATAAAATTGTCCAGAATCCATAAATGAAAATAGTTTTTCTTGATTTTCACTACTTAAACGATGTACTTCGTCTAAAAATAGGTATCCTCCATTTGCCTGCTTAAGAAGTCCATCTTTTGCTTCGTCAGCCCCTGTATAGGCACCTTTTACATAACCAAATAACATACTGGAGACAAGTTCAGGATTATTCGCATAATCAGCACAATTCAAAACAATATATGGGGCCCTGTTACTAATAATTCCTTTACTCTTAGCTAATTGAGCAATTTTGCTTGCTAAATAACTTTTTCCTACCCCCGAATGACCCGTAATCAAAATGTTTAAACCATCCGGTGGATACATAATTGCTGCTGAGATTTGATCAATAGCATATCTCATTGAACCACGATAGCCAATAAAGTCATCAAAATTATGATTCAAATTAGGCATACTACCTTTTTTAGTCCATTTTACTGGTCGCCCAGCAATTTTTTGAATTTTTTCTTCTCTAAATAATTCATTTAAATAATGACTAACTACAGATCTGGA
>DBFNNF010000064.1:0-3919 GCA_048407585.1 Lactobacillus johnsonii
AGAATACAAAAGTATTTACAATACATTTGTATTTTAGTATTATTATGTTAAATACAAATGTATTAGAAAGGCGGTGGTTGTTATGACTATTGAATATTTAGGATTTAAAGAAGCAATGGACTATTTGGGGATCAAATCACATAAAACTTTAAATAAGTATATTGCCGAGGGATTGCCAGTTATTGAAGTTAGTAAATCTAAGAAAATTAGTAAAACTGCTATTGATAAGTTCATGAAAGACCATGAAGTTATTACCACATCACAAGAAAACAGCTAAAAAAGAAAGGAAGGACAAAGATGAAGCAATGCGTCTCCTTAGTTTTAAGGGTTTCACCTTTTAAAGGGAAAATACACTATGAAAGATTTAGAAGAATTGACAACACCAGAAAGAAAATTTTATTTAAGCATCCCTAAAGGAATAGAAAACGCAATCCCAGCTAGAAAGCTAGCGGTTATTACAGGGATGAACACTAGAACTTTAACAGCACATGCCAACCATTTAAGGCGTAAGGGCTACCCTATCGGTGCAAGTCATGACTCGGTTAATGGTGGATATTACATTATCACCAATGCAGAAGAGCTAAATGTAACCGTTAGGACGCTTGAAGCATATGGAATAAAGCAACTTCAATCAGCTTATGCCTTAAAAAAGGGATGGAGAGACCGACACAACAGAAAGGAGGTAAAGGACAATGAGTGAACAAGAAAACGACTTGCAGACAATTAATGACCAACAAGCCGAATTAAACAGTTTTATGAGTTATGAATTAGCTAGCTATAACACAGTTGCTAATCTCTATGAACAGTTGGAATATTCACAGCTTAAAGATGGAGAAAGTAAGCGACTACTAAGCGCTATAAAAGTTACTATTCGCAATTTAGAAAGTATTAAAGAAAATGCTAGCGGGCTAAGGCGTATCCTTGCCCGTTTACAGGAGAAAATAGAACAATGAGACGACTATATAAAACATTTAAAGACTGGCTTTACTTGCCAGATGGTCGACAAGCTGAACCGTATAACCTTTTATTATTCGGCATTCTTGCCTTATCTGCTATTGTGGCACTCGTTAGCTTTACGAGAACTCTCGCCTTATTTCTGGCGTTAATTAAGTAAGGAGATGGTAACAATGAATGATGAAGTATTAAATGAGCGTTTAGCAAGAATTTACTCGGAACAATTAAAGATAAATAAAGAGTTTGATGAGCTTGATAAGCTTGAAACCATTGAGCAACGTAATACACAGCTTTCAAAGATTGCCCTTGCTCTTTCACGCATTGCTTTGCGTATATCTCTTTTAGAAAAAGAAGCAAAAGGAAAATCTAGCCTTTATCCACAAATTAAGCTATTGCGAAAAAGCACTAATCGCATTGCTAAACGAGTTAAAAAAGTACTTAAAAAATCAACAAAACTAGAACAAACATTTATAAAAAGAGAGTATAAGAATGACTAATCAAGAAAAAACATTGCACCAAGCCAACAAGATCGGAGAATTAACTTTTTTAATTGAACGAATTGCCGACCTAACACAAGCTACAACATGGCTATTAACACCCTTAGAAGACCAAGAAAAAGATATCCAAGTAGCAAGCACGCTTGCATCTACTAGCTTAGATTACTTGGCCCAAGCCGAAAAACTAGCCACTCAATTAGTGAAATATGCAGAAGTTAACGCATCCCAGAAGAAAGAAGTTGAAAAGAATGAGCCAGATAATTCTAGATAAAAAAGAAATGGCGAATTTAAAGGCTTATATTACTAAGCAAGTTGATTCAGCTATTAAATCAGCACTAAGCAAAAATGAAAATAAGATATTAAACCGCACCCAGATAGCAAATTACTTTAATGTAGGAGCTAATACTATTGACCAGTGGGTTAAGCAAGGGATGCCAGTGATTTTCTTGGAAAACACTAAAAAATATAGCACAGCATCATGTTATAAATGGTTTCATGAACACGAAAAGACAATCAAGCCAACAAAAAAGCGTCCTGTTAAACAATAAACAGAACGCAATTTATAAATTAACAACAACACAATTATAGCAGTTTATGAGCGTAAACGGGCTATTTTAGGGCTTTTAAATCTCTCAATCGCCAAAATTCTATTTATTACTGCCCTTTACAGGGGTCAACAGCCCTACTTTATTTCAATACTCAATTATATAAGCAGGCTCTTATCAGTCTGCTTTTTCTTTTAATGTTTATCAGCTAACTAAGGGAGTTGCCAGAATAAAGACCCCTTTTATATCGATCTCGGAGGGATGAAATGACCACAATTAAAAAACAAAATTCGGTGAAAAATATCCACCATCAAAATAAGGAGAAAACTAACTATTCTAATAAGCAAGTTAAAGGTACACTTTTTGGACCCTATGGAGAGGTAAAAAAGAACATTTGCTTAGTTAAGTGGGACAGAATTACATTATCAGGAACTCTACTCGCTGAGTTGAATAAATCCACGTTAATAAAATTAGGTTGGAAAGAAAAAAATAATATTGATGGATACGCCCAGCAATTTAAATTAATGAGAAAGAGAAAAGAAGTAGCCGTATTGATAAGAAATGAACATAGTGGACGCAATTCATGGCGTTTAGATACATCAAACCACCTGACCGAATCAGATAAAGAAAAGCTAACAAAAACAGCCCAGTTAATGCAAGACAACATACATATAACTAGACTGGATTTAGCATTTGATTTTATTAATTGTGAATATAGCGGTATGAAACACAAATTTTATAAATCAGGTACATCACAAGCGCTATTTTTAGATAGGCGTGGCATACTTGAAACCCTATATACTGGCAAGCAGTATTCAAGCATCCGCTATTGCTATTATAACAAATTGAAAGAGCGTAAAAAAGCACGTGCTAGCATTCCTAAGGACTATAAGACGTGGGAACGTATCGAATTGCGGTTAAAAGGTCAAAAGGTTAATGAATGGATCACACAAGCTACAAAGATGTTGAAATGTTTTAAGCTGCCAACCATTGAAACCAATAGCCAACTAAAAGGAACAACTAAACTCATACTAATCCGACTTATTGAACATCCAAAAGAAATAAACGAGCTAAAAAGCAAAAGTTCACGTTCAAAATATCGCAAACTAATTAAAAAATACAACGGTTTTAATACAGACTTGCAGGAGCTGGCACTAGATGAACTTAACAAGCGCATCCCAGAACTTAACAAAGAACTTCTAGACTTTGATAGTAGATTAATAACGCAACTATTCAGCATTGATTAAGAGGTTAAGAGAATGACACAAGAAAAAGAAATACATTTCACAGGGTATGAGCATCAAATACTTAGTTGGAAAGATTTAAATACAGGAGAATGTTTTATACTTTTAATTCTTCAACAACTATCAGAAGTTAGCAAAGACCCACGAGGAACATATATTACTAATGAACGACTTTCAAAAATATTACACTGTAATCCATCCACTGCATCAGGATATATAAGCAAGCTAAAACAAAAAGGCTATATAGTTAAAATTACACGAGTTGGAGCAACTGGGCGGTATATTAAAACTCGTTACATCAATCACCGAACAAAAACCTACACAACCGATGAACAGGTAAAAGGAATTATGAAATACGTTAACACACTACTTGATAATAATCCGCATAACAAAGATGAGATTGAAGAAGTTGATGATACATATAGAGATGCTTTTAGTAACGCAATCACTTATTTTAAGGGGTCTGATAATCTAAAAGAATACATTAACAACCATGTAGACACTTTTAATGATATAGATACATTAGACGACTGGCTTGAAGATAAAGGTTTTAAGTAGTGGGTCGATCGAGTGGCTTCGCAATTTCCAAAGGCTGCCTTCGTAATTTCCAAAACCTGCTTTGGAATTTCCAAAACCTGCCTTCGTAATTTCCAAACATAAGATATATATTTAAAGATAT
>DBFNNF010000065.1:0-5291 GCA_048407585.1 Lactobacillus johnsonii
ATAAAATAATAACACTAACAATAACAGCCTGAAGCCACATTGAACGCTCTGGCATTCCGTGTCGATTCAATTTAACTAAGGATTTAGGTAAAAGTTTCGGATCACAGCCTTCAATAAATGACTTAACAGGTGAATAAACCATTAAAAATGCTGCGGAAATTCCTGCTAAAACATCAGCTAATCCAGCAAAACGGGAAAAAGCAGATCCTAAAGCTAATGATGCTGAATGAGAAAGTCCAAAGGCTTTACCAGTTTCAACTCCCAAATTGTTAATTAAAACATATTCAACATTCGCCAAATCAACATTTTTACCACTTAACTGACTACTCCAATTAGCAGCTACCCCACACATCAAAATATTTAAAACATACAATGCCGTCATCCAAATCATCGCAGTAATTAAAGCCTTAGGAAACGTTTTTTCAGGTTTATCTACCGAATCAATCACACCAGCTGATGTTTCTAGACCACCGTAAGCAAACAAAGCATAAACAATGAAAGACACAACGGCAATTGGAGATTGGAAAGCCGGATTAGGTGAATGAACTAGTGATTGAGCTGTTAACGGTTCTGCTAACTTTCCATGATTCAAAAAGAATACTAGAATTGATACCAAAGTAAAACCAATTGTAATGGCTAAAGTAAAAAAGCCTCCAACGTTACTTACAGCTGCAATCTTATCAACACCTTTAGCAGCAAAGAACGTTACGACTACTAAAAATACTACTTCTAAAATTCCTAAAAGTTGTGTTGATGTCAAATTTAAAAAGTGCCAACTTTGAGTAGTATCATGACCGGAAATTGCTGTTGATACCGATACTAAGAAAAATTGTGTCGATGATACAAGCCAGACTACCCAAGCAGCTAACCAAATAAAAGTACCTATAAAGGCTGTTTTTTCACTAACTGAGCCCTTGAGCCAAGAAAAAATTCCACCTTTAACTCCTTTAAAAGCTGCCCCATATTCGGCAAAAATTAAAGCTGATGGTAAAAAGAATAAAATTGCGGTTATGATATACCACACAATACTTGCATAACCCATTTGGTAATAGGCTGTCAAAGAATTACTAAAGCCAAAAATAGCTGAAAAGATCATCAAAACTAGACTCTTTAGTCCAATTTTGACTGATTTGTCTTTTTTCATAAAAAACTAAAACACTCCCTCTTTCATACAAACATTAACTATTATGCGCTTTTTGTTAAATTAATACAAAAGAGATTAAAAATAAGCAAAATAAAAAGGAACTCGATTGAGTTCCTTTCAAGCATTAAGCACCGTGGTATTTAACTAAAGAATAAATATCTAAATCTGGGAATTGTTCTCTTCCCTTAAGATCAGTTAATTCAATATAAAATGCTGCGCCTACTACTTCTCCACCTAAGTTTTCAATTAATTCCTTAGTTGCGTGAAGGGTACCAGCAGTTGCCATCAAGTCATCACAGATTACAACTTTTTGACCTGGCTTAATTGCATCTTTATGCATTTCTAAGACATTAGAACCATATTCTAAATCATAAGAAGCACTTTCTACTTCGCGTGGCAACTTATGAGGCTTACGAGCTGGTACAAAACCAACTCCTAATTCTGTTGCAACAGGACAGCCAACAATAAATCCACGGGCTTCTGGTCCAACAATTACTTCTGCTCCACGACTTTTAGCATAATCAGCTAATTCATGAGTAGCAGCGCGATATAACTTCCCATCTTGCAAAATTGGGGTAATATCGCGAAAGACAATCCCCTTATTTGGAAAATCCTGTACACTTGCAATGTGTTCTTTAAAATCAATTGCCATTTAAAGAGAAACCTCCATTTTAGACTCTCATTGAAAAATTAGACCTAGCGGTCTTTGACTTGTATATTTTACCAAATTTTTGCTTTAAAATCAGGCTTAAACCGAACTTTTTAATAATTTATAACTAGTAATGATCACTTCAAATATTGTTTAACGTAATTAATCAATTGATTTGATGGCATCGTTCTAAGCTGATTAGTAAATTTTATCTGAGAGGATATACTATTAAAATATTTTGAAGCAGTTAGTTTTTTACTTTCAGGATTCTTATTCCCAATAATTTTTCCATCAATAAATGAGACAAAATTCAATTCAAAAAATACACGTAAAATAAATAAAACGGCTTGATAATCTAAACCAAGATAAGAAGACACAACCTGATAATCTTCAATACTTAAGTTTGGATGTTTATAAATATATTTTAAAGTTGCACCGAAAGCATCCCTACTTGGCAAAGTATTGATTGGTAATTGATCAAATAAAAAGCGTAAATAAAGCTGTTGATACTTTTTCTCCAAAGCAACATTTAACTCCATTTGATTGCGTGGCGTATCTAATAAAGCTACTACTTCAGAATTTCCATTGTAATCTTTTGCTAGACTAATCTTTTCTTCTGGGATCCCTAATCCATTCCTAGCCCACGGAATAATCTTTTTATCAAAAATCAAATACTTATCAGCAAATCCCATCACGTAGTCTTCTTGACGCATATCAATTACTTGGTCAAAAACAGCTAATTTGGGAGCCCCATATTCAATCCCAGCTAGCATTCCTTGAACATTCGAAATATTTTTCCAGCTATTAAGAGAAAGAGTAACATAGAGTTCTTTAATAAAAGGAAGTAATGTTTGATTTAAAAATCCCTTGTTAAAACCAACAATTGTAAGCTTTCCCGCATTTTTTTCTGCTGTAAATTTTACATGATTTTTGTCTTTTCCCATTTTAAATAGACTCTTAATATGGGGCTCACTAATACTAAAAATCGGTTCAGGATTACCTGTTCCAAATGGACCAACAAGATTAATCTCAGCTATCGTATTAGGCGTAACTTCTTTTAAATTTAATTCAAAGTCAAAATCTTTTACCTCAAGATCAGTACTTGGTTTAAAGCTATCCTCAAAGCGTACTCGTAATTCTTCGAGCTTATCAGCTTTTAAAGATAAACCACAAGCAAAATCATGACCACCAAATTTATCTAAAAGATCCTCCTTCATTGGTTCTAAAGCATTAAATAAATTAAATCCCTCGCTTGATCGGCCAGATCCCTTTAATTCACCTGCTTCATCCTTAGTGAGGACAAGAGTCGGTTTATGCAACTTTTCGACCACTTTGTTTGCTACAAGTCCTAAAACACCCTCATGAAAATCAGGATTATAAATAACTAAAGTATTTCGGTGCTGCCAGCCATTCTTTTCAACTTGAGCTAAACAATCCTCATAAACTTTACTTGTAAGTTCTTTTCTCTCATTATTTAATTCTTCAATCTTAGCGGCTATTTTTTCAGCTTGTTCTTCATCATCACTTAAAAGTAATTCCACGGCTAAACTAGCATCTGCCAAACGTCCAACAGCATTTAATCTTGGTGCAACATTAAAGCCAACATCTGTTGCCGTAATTTGGCCCATAGTTAAACCTGCTTGTTTAATTAAAGCGCGTAATCCTGGTCGTTCAGTTTGGTTCAGAATATCTAATCCCCGTTTAACAACAATATGGCCTTCACCAGTAACTTTTACCATATCGCCAATTGTTCCAATCATGGCTAAATCTAACAACTCAGGCATCGTATCCTGCATTAATGCACGGCAAATTGTATATGCAACCCCTGCTCCACAATAATCATCAAATGGATATTTCTGGCCAGGATAATTACAGTGAACAGTACTGAAAGCTGCTGGTTTTTGATCTTGAAAAGTATGATGATCAGTTAAAATCACATCGACACCATGTTCTTGGGCGTACTTTATTTCTTCTACACCAGTTACACCATTGTCAACAGTAATAATTAACTTAGTTCCATCTTCTACTATCTCTTGATAGCGAGTCATGTTCGGGCCATAACCATCTTTAAATCTATCGGGAATGAAAAAATGAACATCGGCACCCAAAATTTCCAGAGTATCCATCATGATACTAGTTGCTGTGATCCCATCAGCATCATAATCACCATAGATGGTTATTTTTTCACCATTATCAATTGCTTGATTAATTCGATCAATTGTCTTTTCCATATCATGCATTAAAAAAGGATCAGCTAGGTCATTTTCATCTGCATTTAACCAAAAATCTATTTTTTCTGCAGTATTTATCCCTCTTAAAGCAAAAAGTTTAGCTTGAATATCAGTCAAACCATAATCCTCAATTAATTCTTGATCTAAATTATTTGCTTGTCTTTGTTGCCATTTCATTATTTTCTTGTTCACCTAAATCATTTATAAACATCTAAGTTTCTATTATAGCAAAAGTTAAAAAGGATTTACTTCCTTTCATTTAAGAAGTAAATCCTTTTATTTAAGTTTGAAAACTTGAAGGTTTTTGTCTGTTGCTGGTTTTTCCGAAATTAATTTTCCTCTAATTGCCCAGCGATTAACTCCACCATCAGCACAAGTAATTAACGTAACAATATTTTGCTTAGTATTATCAACTAGCCAAACGGCTGTTGGATCAACAATTTTTTTCATATATATTCGATAAACATAAATTTTATCTAGATTAGTCAAATATACTTTTTCGCCTATTTTGGTATTTTCTAGTGGTGAAAATAATACTCCCTTGGCAGTCATATAGTGTCCGGCTAAAGGATAGTTCCCCTTTCCCATCACTTGATCAGGTCTCATCGTTCCTCCACCAGTTGACATGGCATCGTCGCTTAACCCTTTCATAATTGGTAAGTACATGTTTACGCTGGGAACCGCAATCGCACCAATTGCATCCGCTGTATTATTAACACGCGATTTTGTTACTTGACCAAAGTCAATTTCCTCGACCTTAGAAAAATCAAACATTCCTTTTTTCTTTTGATTCTTTTTAACAGTTTCTTTATTCAGCTTTTTTAAGGCAGTTGTTTGATTTTGTCTAACCATCATATCGCGGATCTGACTATTAAAAATCATCCCTAATCCGATAATTAATAAAATAATTGCAGCAATTCTAATGATCCAAGTTTTTTTGGAATTATTTTTCTTTGTTTGTGCCATTTTTTTCTATTCCTTAATTAATTGATACTGTTATAAATTCTAACACAAATTTAGAAAAAGAATATCAATTACCTTAGCGATAGATTTTACGTAGACTTTACGCAGATTTATATTTTGAACAAAAAAGACGTACCCAAATCCTTGGTACGTCTATAAAATTATGGCTGTATAATTTTTCCTGTTGATGAATATCTATGATATTCTATCGACAGGATTTTTTTACGTAAAAAAAGAGGCCATAGTCCTCTCTTACTTAAAATCCTTCTTCGACCAATTCAATTAAGTGTATGGAGATTTAAAC
>DBFNNF010000066.1:0-3417 GCA_048407585.1 Lactobacillus johnsonii
GGAAAAAAGCAAGTAATTACAATTGGACCGTCCCAATGTTTTTAAAAGTTGAATTTTTGCACTTAATGCTATATGATAAGTACTGTAATAAGCAAATGAAAACTATTTCAAGGAGATATTGCTATGGCAGTAAATTACGATTCTCAAGAATACTTAAAGAGTGTTGACGCATACTGGCGTGCAGCTAACTACTTATCAGTAGGACAATTATTTTTAATGAATAACCCTTTACTTAAGAGAGACTTAAAGGCAGAAGATGTAAAGCCTAAGCCAATTGGTCACTGGGGTACAATTGTGCCGCAAAACTTTATCTATGCTCATTTAAATCGTGCAATTAAGAAATATGATTTAAATATGTTCTACATCGAGGGTTCTGGTCATGGTGGTCAAGTAATGGTATCTAATTCATACTTAGATGGTTCATATACTGAGCGCTACCCAGAAATTACTCAAGATGAAAAGGGAATGGCTAAGTTATTTAAGCAATTTAGTTTTCCAGGTGGGGTTGCTTCTCATGCTGCTCCAGAAACTCCTGGATCAATCCATGAAGGTGGAGAATTAGGCTACTCACTATCTCATGGTGTTGGTGCAATTTTAGACAACCCAGATGTAATTGCTGCAGTTGAAATTGGTGACGGTGAATCAGAGACTGGTCCACTTGCTACTTCTTGGTTTTCAAGTAAGTTCATTAATCCAATTAAAGATGGTGCAGTTATTCCTATCTTGCAAATTAATGGCTTTAAGATTTCTAATCCAACTATCGTTTCTAGAATGAGTGACGAAGACTTAACTAAGTACTTTGAAGGAATGGGTTGGAAGCCATATTTTGTTTCTGCATATAAAGACGGTGAATTTAATGGTTATAAAGACCACATGGAAGTTCACCAAGAAATGGCTAAGACAATGGATGAAGTTGTTGAAGAGATTAAGGCTATTCAAAAGCATGCGCGTAAAAACAATGATGATTCCTTAGTGAAGTGGCCAATGATTGTCTTTAGAGTACCTAAGGGTTGGACAGGTCCAAAATTTGATCTAGATGGCAATCCAATTGAAAATAGTTTCCGTGCTCACCAAATTCCAATTCCTGTTGCTCAAGATGACATGAATCATAAAGAAATGCTTACTGATTGGATGGAAAGTTATAAGCCAGAAGAATTATTCAATGAAGATGGCTCACCAAAAGATATCGTTAAAGAAAATACCTTATCAGGCGACCAAAGAATGGCTATGAATCCAGTAACTAATGGTGGGATTGATCCAAAAGTCTTAAATATGCCTGACTACCGCGACTTTGCAATTAAATTTGATAAGCCTGGATCTGTTGAAAAACAAGATATGGCCGAATGGGCAAAATATTTAGACAAGATGTCTGAATTGAACCCAACTAATTTCCGTGGTTTTGGCCCTGATGAAACTAAATCTAATCGTTTATTCCAACTTTTAGATAATCAAAAACGTCAATGGATGGAAAATATTCATACTCCAAACGATGAGAACTTGGCTCACGAAGGTCGTGTGATTGACTCACAATTGTCAGAACACCAAGATGAAGGTTGGCTTGAAGGGTATGTATTAACCGGTCGTCACGGATTCTTTGCTACTTATGAAGCATTTGGCCGTGTAGTTGATTCAATGCTTACTCAACACATGAAATGGTTGAGAAAAGCCAAAGAACAATCTTGGAGACATGATTATCCAGCCTTAAACTTAGTTGACACTTCAACTGTTTTCCAGCAAGACCACAATGGTTATACTCACCAAGATCCCGGTATGTTAACTCATTTGTATGAAAAGAATCGTCCAGATTTAATTCACGAATACTTGCCAGCAGATACTAATTCACTTCTTGCTGTATCTGATAAGGCATTTAGAGATCGCGAATGCATCAATGTGTTAGTAACTTCTAAACAACCTCGTCCTCAATGGTTCTCAATTGAAGAAGCTAAGAAATTAGTTGATAAAGGTCTTGGCTATGTTGACTGGGCATCAACTGATAAGGGCGCTAAGCCAGATGTTGTTTTTGCTTCAACTGGTACTGAACCAACAATTGAATCTTTAGCTGCCATTGACTTACTTCATAAGAAATTCCCAGACTTAAAGATTCGCTATATTAATGTGATTGATGTTATGAAGTTAATGTCCCCAGAAAAGAATCCAAATGCAATCAGTAGTGAAGAATTCAATCGTCTTTTCCCTAAAGGTACGCCAGTTATCTTTGCATGGCATGGATTTAAGCCAATGATGGAATCAATTTGGTTTGATCGCGGCCGTGGTAAAGATGATGTTCATATTCATGGCTATGAAGAAAATGGTGACATTACTACTCCTTTTGATATGCGTGTCTTAAACCACATGGATCGCTATGACTTAGCAAAAGATGTAGTAGAAAGTATTCCTGAGCTGAATGAAAAGAATGCGGATTTCATTGATGAAATGGATAGCTTGCTTGCTAAACATCACCAATATATCCGTGATAACGGTAAAGATATGCCTGAAGTTACTGAATGGCAATGGAATGGCTTAAAATAAAGATATTATTTTTTAAAGGTCGGATTAATTTCCGATCTTTTTTAATTGTAGTTATTAAAAAATCATTGTATTGTTAGTGTGACATTTATTGTTATAATATATTGAGGAAAGTAAGTGTAATTTTAATAAATAAAAGATATTGTAGGAAGGGATGATGAGATGGATTTTAAAGATGTTTTAGCAAGTGAACATGCAACAAGAAAGTTTACTGATCAAAGAGTAAGCGAAAAGACTGTGATTAAGGTAATCGAAGAGGCGCAAAGAACACCCTCATTACTAAATTCACAACCATGGCGAATTTATGTGGCTGAAGGTGAGGTTGCAAAAGCAATAAGAAAAGATCATGAAGATAAGGTCTTGGCTCATGAAGAACCACATGAAGATTTTGCTTCATTGCTAAAAGTTGAGTGGGATACGTTTCCAAGTAAGAATATGGCAACAATGAGTGAAACTTTAGATTACTTTTTACGTGGTGAATCTGATGCTTTCGATCAAGCTCAAATAAAATTGTTTAACGCTCCTGTGATAGTATTTTTGACTATTCCTAAAAAATCTCCAGCTTGGTCAATTTTTGACTTAGGTGCGTTTTCACAGACATTGATGTTAGCTGCTAATAATCGTGGTTTAAGCACAATGCCAGCTCATGCTTTTGTTAAGTACCCAGATGTAATAAGAAAATATTTGGATATTCCAGAAGATGAATCAATTGGAATTGGTATTGGTTTAGGATATCCGAATAAGAAGGCAACAATCAATAATTATAAGTCTAAACGTGTACCGTTAGATGAAGTTTTAAAGATTAAAAAAGATATCTAATTAAGAAACTCTTGAAGAAGTTAAAGTCTAGCTAATTTGTTAGATGAATTCTTTAAGAGTTTTTTGTTTACT
>DBFNNF010000067.1:0-7436 GCA_048407585.1 Lactobacillus johnsonii
ACAAATCTTTGTTGTTTTGTTTTAACATAAGGGTTTTCATCAACTACTAAAACCTCTACTACAGTTTGTTTCTTAGTAAACCATCTAGGTAAAAACCATTTACGAGGTTTAATAGGTTCTCGATGAGAACTTAAAGTAATAAACTTTTCATTTTCATACTCATTACTTAGAGCAATTGTACCAGGATATTGTAAGTGTAAACAGCTCTTATTCCAACGATCAATAATACATGTATCAAGAACAAAATTAGGATCTTTAAATACAGTATCTCTAAGAATTAAAGTATCTCTTTTAGAATAATGTTCTAATTGATACTGTAAAGACTTAATTTTTTTATCTTTAATACCATTATCATTAGCTATTTTTTTCATAGCTAACATAAGTGAATCATTATAATAATCTAATTGTTCAATAGTTGATTTAAATACTCGATTACTTTCTTTTAAACCAGAATTTTCTGCAGCATAAGCCTTTTCGTTATTAACTGAATTATCTAATGCAACATTTAAATCATGAATTCTTTGTCCCATGAAAAATATTGTTAAACCTAAAACAGCTAATATTCCAATTTTTATTAAAATTGATTTCATTTTACTTTTTATCTATAAAATATTCTACAATTGCTAAACTATCTAAAGCAATTAATGTTCCTAAAATTAATACTCCAATTACCATAATAATATTTGTTATACAATAGGCACCTAGATTACTCTAGATGCCTATTGTATAACAATTCAATAATTTTTATTAATATAATGAGGATTTCAAGCTGCATAGGGGCTTTCTGCTCAATGTCTTCCTTGAAAGTATCTTCTTTTTACTCTATCAGAATACATTACAAGATATGTTTCTTGCTTTATTTTGTAAAGATTATATTGCATAATATACAGATTATTAATTAGTTAGCAGGAGCTGAAGGACTCGAACCCTCACCTGGAGTTTTGGAGGCTCCCTTTTACGGTTTTGCTTACCACTATAGTTTTCACTACAAGAAATTATTTTAATTAATAACTCCTGACGTGGTCTGGACTATATCAGCTTGTTAAACAAGTATAGCATTTAGTCTCTACACATTTATAAAGTGAGATAGGGTATTTAAGGAAGTGTACGGCTTTAATTTTCGACCTATCAAGCACTCCGCCTATTCTATACGGTATAGACAACCTATATTCCTTACAATACATTCACTTTAATTTAGCTCGGTATTATCAGCTATCCATATTTCAGGACCTTAGACTTTCTTAGAAAGTTGATTCGCAGTATTTATACTCTTATTTCACTTTTACCGAATTTGCTATAATTTTCACGCTAAACGTGCTCCAATCGAAGACCGCTGTGCTACCATTACACTAAGCTCCTAAATTACTACCTTTAGTTATACAGCAAAGGTAGTAAAAAATCTGAAAATATACAAATTAAACATCTACTCTTTTAAGCTTAGATATTAATGTATTCATAACATATCTAGATAAGTCACTTGGAAAAGTATTCATATCTGTCATAACAACATAGTGATTAAACATATCCTGAGGTCTGAAGTGACTTTCAATAGCAATTTGGCAAACTAGAGTATCTCCGTTTGATTCAATTCTATTTACTACCTTTTTAACTTCTTCTACAGCAGGTTGTCCTCTTAATCCCCATGCATTAGGAGCTCCATCAGAAATTACAAACATTAAAAGTGGTTTCGCAGTTTGCTTTCTAACCATTTTGTATGTCTCCTCAATAGCAACAGAATCTTTGTTATTAGAATAACTATCAACTTTACCTAAAGCATAACGATTTCTATTCCAGTGATCACGATATACATTAATAGTAACTTCTCCTGTCTGTCGATTATCTGCAGTATGACCATAAACATAAAAGTCACATTGCTTTAAACGTAAAAATACCTCATTAAGTAATATTGCACATTTTCTTGCAGATGAGATATTAGTTCCACTCATGGAACCACTCTCATCAATTAACACACAAACGTCTAAACCAGGAGTAGTACGTTTAAACTTATTTGAATAGACAGTTTCTACTGCTTGATAAGCTTCAGCTAATTTATTAGTATCTAGCACACCTCTTCGCATTCCTGTTAAACGATATTCTTGTTCAACAAAGAATTTGCTAAAAGTATTAACTAAACCATTAATGTGTTGTTTTACTGTATCAAAATCCGCTTTATAACGTCTTTCACTATCTTCTTGTTTTACAATAAAAACATCATCTTTTATTTGTTTACACTCATCAGCAATTTCTTTAGAATCCCATTCACTTTTAATTTCCTTACTATTTAAAGAAGTATTAGAAGTAGTTAAATGTCGCATTTGTTCAGCTAATTTTTCAGCTGCTTGTTTTATTTCTTCTTGAGTATATGCTTTAATAGGTTCTTGTTTCTTTTTGCCCGCAGATCCCTCATCAGAACCACTTTTGGGAGAACTTTGTGTTTTACCGTTCTTATCTGATCCTTTATTATCTTTAGAATCTTGTTTTTGAGAAGACTGTTTAGAATTTTGAGGATCAGAATTTCCATCTGATTCTTCTTGGCCTTCACCTAAACCAGACTGTCCTTCACCAGAATCAGATTGCTCTTGTTCTTCATCTCCTTCTTGTTGTTCTTCAGGCGGAGGAGGTGGGAACTTAAAGTAATCTAGTAATAGCTTATAAATTTTTTCTGCTTTATCATAAGCTTCTTTAGAATTATTTCCAAAGTCACAAAGAACTTTCTTAATTTTATCAAACAAAACCTGATGTCGATAAATAACCTTAGTATCTACTCTTGCAGGATATCTTACAATATATAAAATGTTTTGTAATACATCCATTAAATCATCCTGTTTTTCAGCTTTTTTATATAACAAATCAAAATAATAATATTTTGCTTGCCCAATAAAATTAGCATACCCAGGATAATTTTGTGTAGTATTGTATTCAATTCGTTCATCTTCAATAGTATTGAACAGATTAAAAAGGAACTTATTAGGTCTATTTTTACGAATTTCTGCCATATCTGTATATAATATGTGAGAAAATTCATGAATAGTTGTACCTAAGAATACATCTAATTTAACATTATTATCGATTTTATTATCATCATATACTTTAGTAGAAACAATAACTGTTTTTCCATCTGTACATGAAGTTTCTGCGTCTACATTTAACTGTATTCGAATACTTCTTGGGATATCCATAATATCCCTAATGTCACACGCGTGGCGATAGGAATCTCTTAAAAGTTTTCTTTTATTCAAATTAGGTGCAAAGAAAGAAGAATACGATCCACTTACTTTAGTATCCCATCCTAAACGAGTAGATCCTTTATAAGTAGATGTATAATTCTTACCTTTACGCCCAAACCAGTCAGTAAATGACATATTATTTACTCATTAATAATTTTCGTACTAATTCTCGAGACTCTTTACTATCACATAATGGAATTAATACATAATTTAATGCATCTAATGTTGACCATCCATCATGAATTAATTCTGCAATCATTAAAGTTTCTCGAGTTGATACTGTTGTTGCAGCCTCTGCATTTTCTGCCATCCTACGAAGTTTAGCAGCAATAGAAGTAATCATATCAGCATCCTGTTTCTCAATATCACATCTCTTCATGAGAACTCGAGCTTCAATGTCTGCAGGAAGATATGTAAATTCAATTGGAAAGAAACGATTCTTTAATGCGTTATCAAGAGTTGAAGTACCAGTATATTCAATACCAATATTACAAGTTGATATAAAACATACTTCAGGATGAATAGGGATTTCACGAATATCCTTAGAACCTGCAATTTCTACAGGTAAAGTTCTACGATGGTCAAGAACAGGGAATAAAATATTCAGAGCTGTTGCAGGGCAACGTGATAACTCATCAAGTACAATAACTCCAGGTTTCTGAACATCCTGAGTAAACTTAGCATAGTCAAAAATAGACTTTCCATCATCAAGACGGTGAACACCAAGTAAATCAGATATAGGATCATGCATAGCACCCATATCATAAATAGTACAAGGAATTCCTAACTGCTTACAAATTAATTCTACTACTTGTGTTTTACCAGATCCAGTAGGACCAGTTAGCATTGTATTTACACGTTTATAAATATTTCGAGTAAGTAGATAGAAAGTTTCATCCTTAATATAGAAACCATCCTTATCAATAGACATAGGAACTATATTAGGATTACTCTTAATCTGATACAAGACTTTTGATTTTAGCTTAGCTTCTTCCTCTTCTATTTCTTCAGGAGTCTTATCCCTATTTTTAAGGTATTTTTGATATCCAGAATCTGCCTTAGGATCATCCGCTATTGAATATACGTCTCCAGAATAAGAATAATACTTTTGTGTTGATGCAAAATTTAGCTGTTTAGCATATAATCCAACTATACAATCAAAAGGATGTTGTACCCTATCAATTGTATACTGAGAAATAGATACAGCTAATTCATAAACAGGAGTTTTGTCAGGAAAATATTGCTTAGGCAATATTTGCCAAGTTCTTCGAGATCTAGTTTCAGTTAATTTACAATAAATTATCTCTGCCATTACTTATAATATGATAAATATTCAGAAGGACTAACAATACGATATTCTGTATTTTTAAAATCACTAAGTGTAAAAGAGTTTGTATAACTCATCATTGATCGAAGATAATGAACAAAATTCTCACACCATCCACTTAAAGGATACAAAATAGGTACTGTAACTTCTATTCCTTCTGCTGTTTTTAATTTTTGACTTCCAGTTTCTACTTGAGCTTTTTTAGTAGACATCCCATAATAAACTCGGTCTCGAGCAATATACTCTCCTCGTACCCAATGTTCTATTACTTTACCACAAGCTTCTTCTGCTTGAGCAAAGATTTTGCCTACCATTACATAATCTGCACCTAATGCTAACGCTTTAATAATCTTATCATAATTATCAAATCCTCCATCAGCTACAATAAATGGCAAAGACTCATATTTATGGGAAATACGCATAGCTTCTGCATCTTTAATTGCTTTTTCTATCTCCCACTTACGATCTACAACCTCTTTAATTAAAGAAGCCATAGCATAATGAACTCCTCCATTTGCAGAAGTAGTACATACTGATCCACCACCAATTCCAACACGTACAAAATCAATACCAGCTAAGGCATAATCTATATAAGTATCAGGATTTGCAATATTGCCTGCCATTAGTATAACATGATCTCCATATTTCTGTTTTACAGATTTACAAAGATCAATAAGCTTACGCATATGACCATTAGCAATATCTACGCATATATAAAATATTTCTTCCTCCTTAATTTCACCTAATTCTAGACCTGCAAATGTTTCAAATTCAGATAAACTTAAGGCCACAAAAGTTTTTGACATTAACTCATATCTAGTAGATAAATCTACTGAACGAGGAATTATAGTATTTATTTTATTATCCATAAATACCTGATAATTGCTCTCGTTAATTACTGAACTCATAGGAGCAGTAAACAACGGGAGCATATTATCAGCATTATATGGATTACATTGTTCACGATGTTCAATATCACTAATCCTAGCAGGTACTAAACAAATATCGTTCAATCCATATGTCATCTTTTAATCTTTTTTAGATTGTTTCTTTTCACGTTTTTCAGGGTCTTTAAACTTTTTTACCTTTTTACGATTAGGCTTAAAAGTTTCCTTTTCTTTACTAAATGTCTTATCAACTTGATAATCCCGAATAAACTTACCCATACTTATAAAAACAAAAAGAGGGAATTAATTCCCTCTTATTCAATGACTAACGAACCAGGAGCAAGTCCTAATTCTTTTTCAATCTCAGTTATTGTTTTAGTAACTTTAGGTTTACGAACTTTACGTTCCCAAGCCACTTCCATATTGTTTACATCCTTTAGATTGTAATACTGGCTTGTAGGCTTAAGAATACGTACAACTCTATAAGGACGATCTTCAGTAATATTATTAATATATCCTGAAGCAGCTAAATTACTTCCTGAGAAGTGCATCACTGTACCATTACTAAGTACAATTCCATACCGAATCATACCTGCATTTTCAAACTGAACTATTCGTCCAGGAACTAACTCTTTATAAAAGCTAGATTCTTCGTTTCTAGTAGACTCAGAATTCTTCTCTGCAGTTTCTTCCTCTTCCCGCTCTTCTTTAGCTTCCATAATACACTTAGTTAGAATATCCTTAGGAATGTGTCGGCTAAAAATTTGCATTAAAGGATGTTCAAAAATAGTCTTGAGATCGATTTCCTCTTTATCTTCTTCAGACTTATCAGTTTCCTCATCTTCGTCTTCCTTAAGGAATTCAAGAGCATGTGATAAATCATTAGTTGTATAGATCTTAGCATGATCCTCAACAAATTTATCAATTTCTTTTCGACCTTTAACATAGAAGAATGTTTTATCTTCCTTGTCAATTAAAATTGAGAATTCTCCAAACGCAATAGGAAAAATAGGTGAATTTCCAGCTTTGTAATCTAGACTTCCAAGAGCCAGAGCCAAAGTAGGCATGTTTTCGGTTTTTACTAATAAATAACGCATTATATTAAATTTTATTTTTCTGTAGTTTTACAAACTTCTGTAATTTCATATACAGAATTTCTTGTTTTAAAACAATTTTTGCTAACAATTTCTACAACAGGAGATGTAGAGAATCCAAGTCCTAGATATACTCTATGTCCTTTTGTAATAGGTTCAATTAGCCTACCTATTTTTTCATATCCAGTATTAATTCCATTAGGATGATGTCCTGGAACATAACTACAAGTATCATTATCTGATAACTTAGTAATTTTAACGGTTTCTCCACGTTTGTAAGTAATTTTATCATAATAAATCTCTCTTACCTTTTGGAGTATTTCGTCTCGATGATCATCCTTATCGTAGATTGAACCTTCACAATCACATTGTTTTAGTAGAATTAAAAGTTCTACATTTACTTCATTAAGATTATTAGCTAGTTTTAGTATAGCTTTTTCAGGATTTGTCTGTTCAAGAATATACATAGGCTGCATATGCCAGCGAACTAATGAAATAATCGCGGTATGTAAATGTTCATCTACTTCTAACTTAACTAATAAATCTTTTGCAATTTCTGCACTTTTAATTGCATGGTTACTTGCATGATATAGGCCATCTTCTCCCTTCTTTGTTGTAAAAGCTTTGCCAACATCATGCAATAAAGCAGCATATACTAAAATTTCTCTAATTTCAGGTGATGCTAAATAATCAATAGTTTCATTTGAAATATGATCTAACGCACTTTGTACAACCATACAAGTATGTACAAAAGCATTACCCTCTTTGTGCCATATTTCATTTTGAGGAACTTGTTCTAATCTTTCTATTTCAGGAATTGAATCTAACCCTTCCCAATGAAAGATGTTTTCAGTTGAATCGTATAATTTCATATATAATAATTTTACTAAACTTCATTTTC
>DBFNNF010000068.1:0-2592 GCA_048407585.1 Lactobacillus johnsonii
TGATCAACTTCTGGTTTAATGGAACTTTGAAAATCAGTTAAGTTATTTTGTATGTCTTTAACTGTTTGTTCAGCTTGTGGTAGATTATTCATTAATTCATTAGCAGCTTGTGTAGCTTGCTTTGTACTGGTAACTAATGCAGAAGCATCATTTTTTGTGCCATCTAAAAAGAGCCGAACATCTTCTTTAACTTTATGACCAGTTTGTGGATTTGGGAGAAGAGAGATTCCTAACCCTGCTAAGCTGCCTAAACCTAATCCGATTCCAAAAAACTTCATTAATTTTCTTCCTTATGTTCTTCTTCGCTTGCGCCAGAGTTACTATCTACTTTTTCTTCATCTTCAGTAGCATCTTTAACATCATCGCTTGCATCTTCAAGATCTTCTTTTGCTTCATTTAATTTGTTCTTAACTGCAGCAAAGACACGGTCATGGTCAACGGCTTTGAATGAAGCAGCAGAGAAGGCATCAACTAAATCATGAGCCTTATCTTTGAGTGAAGGGCGGTCAGAAACTTCAACATCTTCGTCCTCACTTGAAGTTTCTGGAGTATCTGTTTCTTCAGTCTTATTTTCTTCTTCAGGTTGTTCCATTCTCTTTTCTTCGAGTTCATCATAAATTGTCTTAACCCGGTGAACGGAATCAGTGAAATTATCTGCAGAATCCTTAACATCACTTCTGATTGAGTTACCACTTAATGGATTCTTAGCGTATGACAATAAGCCACCTGCAACAGTACCTGTAAGAATTCCTAATAAAAATCCAGACATAATGTATACCTCTTATCTATTCAATAATTTTTAACTTAATAACCACCTTTATTGTACCGCATTAAAGGCAAAATTACTGGTATTATAGATTGCTTTTGATAGCGTTTGCAACTGCTTGATAATCTTCTTCTGAATATTCGTCTGCATTGTTTACATGAGGAGTAGAAACAGGATCATTTTCGCTTCTACGTGGAATTAAATGAATATGTGAATGCATGACAACTTGTCCAGCGATTTCACCATTGTTCACTTCAACATTCAATCCTTTAATAGTTGGATCAGACTTCTTAATTGCTTGGGCAATAACAGGGATATATTGTAAAAATCTAGCAGCATCTTCTTGGCTGTAGTCAAAGAAGTTAACTAAGTGCTTCTTAGGAATAATGAGAGTATGTCCTTTAGTTACTTGAGAAATATCAAGAAAAGCTTTGACATCATCGTTTTCAAAAACTGTGTAAGAAGGAATTTCTCCTCTAATGATTTTACAAAATAAACAATCCTTTTCTAATTCTGTCATGATAAGACCCCTTTCTTAATGAAAAGAAAATTTAGTTTAACTTATGTTCATGCTATCATAAATATGTATCTTATTGCAGTAGAGAGGAAAAAGTAATGGCACTTAAAATTGAAAATTTAACTGGAGGATACTCTGGGATTAATGTCATTAAAAATGTAAATTTAACAATTGAACCGGGACAAGCTGTTGGTTTAATTGGATTAAATGGTGCTGGTAAATCAACAACAATTAAGCACTTACTTGGATTATTAAGAATGCAAAAGGGCAAGATCATTTTGAATGGTGTGAGCTTAACCGAAAATCCTGCTGAATTTAAAAAGATGGTTGCTTATATTCCAGAAACCCCAATTTTATATCCAGAATTAACTTTGAAAGAGCATTTAGAGTTAGTAATGCTTACCTATGATTTGGATCATGATCAAGCTTGGGCACGAGCAAAAGAATTATGCAAAATGTTTCGTTTAGAAAATAAGCTGGATTGGCTTCCAATTAACTTTTCTAAAGGGATGAAGCAAAAGGTAATGATTGTGACTAGCTTTTTAGCAAATGCGAACTTGTTGGTAATAGATGAACCATTTACTGGTCTTGATCCCTTAGCGGTAGCTAATTTTATTGATTTAGTTAAAGAAGCTGTTGCTGATCAAAAGATGGTTTTAATGACTACTCATGTTTTGGCTGAGGCACAGGAAGCTGTTCAGACATTTGCAGTCTTAAATAATGGCACGATTGAAACTGAAGGTAGTTTAAATGAAATTAGACAGTTTTATGGATTAAAGCCAAGCGATTCCTTTGATCGTTTATATCAAATTTTAAATCAGGAAACGGTGAAGAAGCATGACTGATTTAATTAAAAATAGACTCAATAAAAACTTCAAAAAACAGATGCATTATCTGACTTTAGTTTTTAACGACTTTTTTATTTTGGCTTTGATTTTTCTATTTGGAGCTTTGATGTTTTGGTATGCGCAAAACATTAAAAAGTGGCCAAATAATCTTTGGTTTTATAAGCCACTTTTAGCTTTGATTTGGACTGCAACTTTAGGAATTGGCCATTTTGCGACTTTGTTTGATAGGGCTGATGAACATTTTCTTTTTAATCAAGATAATGAAATGAAGGTATATTTTAAGCCTTTATATATGCATAATATGATTTTACCTGTCGTTTTAATTGTTTTGGTGTCAGGAATTTTATTACCTTTTGCAACGATGAGAGCTGGCTTTTCAATTGGTGGACTTATTTTTATTGTGATTGGTTTGGTCGCCAGTAAGAATGTGCAGTTTAAGCTGATCGTTAGAAGTTTCTATT
>DBFNNF010000069.1:0-4783 GCA_048407585.1 Lactobacillus johnsonii
ACCTAAGAGACGAATAGAGAATTATTATTTTAACTTGCAAGGCGTTATATAAATATCTATTTGTTTTGTTAACTTTCTATTTTGATGAAAACTCATGTGAACTAATATCTTTTGTTAACTCTGTTTTTCATTAATAACAGATGTTGCTAATGAAAGAGATTCACAAGCCAACCATCTTTTTAGTTAGTTTCTTTTGCCTTTTTAGAAGGAGTGGGTATTTTCATGGAAGACGAAAAAACCAAAACGAAAAAGACCTATATATCTGTCCTTGCCCTAACAATGATGAATGTTTCCATAGTTGCTGGACTAGCAAATGATGTTCAGCAATCATTCTATGGACTTGCATCAGTAACGTACTTCGCAATCGGAGCTATTTGTTTCTTTATCCCAACTGCTTTAGTTGCGGCTGAACTAGCTTCTGGTTGGAGTAACCGCGGAGGAATTTTCCGCTGGGTTGGTGAAGGTTTAGGTAAAGGCTGGGGACTAACCTGTTTACTTATCCTGTGGTTCCAATTAATTTTGAACTTTGGGATGGGGATGCCAAGCTTTACAGCAACCATCATGTTTTATACACCAAACTATGATGCCGCTGTAAAATTCGCTCAAGCACCACAACATGAATTGCTGATTATGACAGGTTGGATCATCTTATACTGGGTCCTTACTTATTTAGCTACTAAGGGTGTTAAAGCCTTCTCTAACATCGCTAAATACGGTGTCATTATCGGAAGTTTAATTCCTTTAGCAGTCATGATTATTTTAGCTATTGTTTGGGTAGCTCAAGGGCATCAACCTGTTATTCCAATGACACCTAAAGGATTAATTCCTAAGTGGAATGGAATGAGTACATTAGCATTAGCTGCCGGAGTATTCTTCTCATACACTGGTATTGATACTAACGCTGCTCACATTAAACAATTGAAGCACCCCGAAAAAGATTTCACTAAAGCAATGTTTATTTCAATTATTCTTGCTTTCTTAATCTTTGTTGTTGGTACTGTAATCATTGCAATGATTATTCCTGAAAAACAAATTAATGTTTTATACACTCTCTACTCTGTATTCAGGATTTTAGGATCAACTATTGGAATGCCTTGGTTATACATGGTTCTTGTTTGGGCCTTACTATTCAATACTATTGCGATGGTCGTAACTAACATGGCTGGTCCATCATTTATGTTAGGTCAAGTTGGAGGTAGTGGATTTTTACCACACTGGTTCCAACAAAACAATAAACATAACATGCCTGCACATTTAATGTATACACAAATCGCTGGAATGACTGTTGTAGCTTACCTAGTAAAATTAATTCCTAATGTTGAAGGTTTCGTAATTTTGCTAACGCAGACTATTACGGTTCTCTACATGATTTATTACATTTTAATGTTTACTGCTTTCCTACGTTTACGTTATGACCAACCTAACCGTCCTCGTTCATTTAAAGTTCCTGGTGGCAAAGTCGGAGCTTGGATTGTCGCAGGTTTAGGATTAATTTCTTCAGCCTTTGCGATTGTGCTTGCTATTTATCCACCAGCACAGGTTAAGTCAGAGGTTGGTTCACCAGTAGTTTATATCTCAGTTATTCTTGCTTTAGTTGCTGTTGTTCTTATTGTTTGCTTCAGCTTATATCAACTTTCAAAGAAACACACTGATTGGGTAAATCCAAATAACAAGTTTGCCCCATTTACTTGGGAAATTGAAGGACTTAAGAAACCTGGAAAGGCTTTATCAAATGTCCCAACAACTGTTATGTCTAAAGATCAAAACCCAATGGGTATGCCAATTAAGCGTCCTTATAAGCCAGATGAGCAAGTTTCCGACGACATTGTTAAAGCAGATGAAAACAACGAGCTTTCAACTGATGAAAGTTAAATAGATTATCGATTTTAAAGAAAAGAGATTATTATGGTACAAATTGATAATGAAGATTTAAAACAAGTTAGATCAGAATTTTTAGATACACCAAAGTATCGTAACACTCAAAATGCCGTAATGAAGAACGGTATCAAGAAATCAATTACAAATCAAAGTGAAATTAATTCTCACCCATTTGTATTCTCAATTGATGTTGATTCAAATAAAGTTTTAAACCAAAAACAATCTGGTCGTTGCTGGGACTTCTCAGGTTTAAACTTCATTCGTTACCACATTGAAAAAGAGCACCACATTAAGGACATGGAATTGTCACCTAGCTACGTTTACTTCTACGACAAGCTAGAAAAAGGTAACTACTTCTACCAAAACATTATTAACACAGCTGATCGTCCATTGTCTGACCGTCTAGTTAACTGGTTACTTACTACTCCACAACAAGATGGTGGTGATTGGCAATTACTAGTCGACTTAATCGAAAAGTACGGTATTGTTCCAATCGAAGAAATGCCAGAAGATGCAGTTAGTGCTAACTCTCAAGAATTAAACCGTATGTATGACAGAAAGTTACAAAAGGACGCTTTGAAGTTACGTGATTTAGCTAACAGTGATGCATCTGATGAAAAGATGAAGAGTGTACTTCGTCAAATGAACGCAGAGAACTACCGTGTATTAGCTATTGCTTTAGGTACTCCTCCAGAGAAATTCACTTATGAATACCGTGACGAAAATAACGAATACCACACCACTGGTCAAATTACTCCATTAGAGTTCTTCAAGAAGTTCGTTGACATTGACTTAGGTGATTATGTTGAGTTAATGAACTTACCAGGTGAAAAGTATCCATACAACACTCCATTTGGCGTTGAAATTTCTGGAAACATGGTTGGTGGTCAACCAAGTCGTTACTTCAACGTTTCAATGAAAGATATGGAAAAGACCGCTATTGAACAATTAAAAGATGATGAACCTGTATGGTTCGGCTGTGATGTTCTTCAAGAATGGGCACCACAAGCAGGTCTTTTAACTGAAAAAGTCTTTGACTGGGATCGTTCATTTGGTATTAAGTTAGGTACTGATAAGACTAAGAGATTTGAATACCGTGAAAGTTTACCAACACACGCAATGCTTATTTCAGGTGTTGATATTCGTGATGACAAGCCAATTAGATGGAAGATTCAAAACTCTTGGGGCCCAAAGGTTGGTCACAAAGGTTACTTCATTATGGGCAACGACTGGATGGAACAATATACCTACGAAACTGTTGTCAACAAGAAGTACTTAACTGACGAACAACTTGCTGCTTACGAAAAAGAACCAGTAATGCTTCCATACTGGAACGCAATGAACCCAATTTAAAGAGAAAAATATCTTTAGAAAGGACGATTATATATGGCATGTACCACTGTTCTAGTTGGTAAAAAAGCCAATATTGCTGGTTCGACAATTATTGCACGAGATTGTGACGCTGAAGTATGTAACGTGCCAGTAAAGTTTGTAGTTGTTCCTGCTAAATCAGAAAAGCAAACTTTTCATTCATATGTAACAGGATTAGATATTCCTCTACCTGAAAATGCACTTCGTTACCAAATGGCTCCTTTTGTTGATTATAAAATTCACGGTCAATTCGGTGAATGCGGAATCAACAGTGAAAACGTTGCTATGAGTGCTACTGAAAGCTTATATGGGAATCCCCAAGTATTGGGATTAGACCCACTAGTAAGTAATGGAATTGGTGAAGATGCTCTATTAAGTATAGTATTACCATTTATTCATTCTGCTCGCGATGGTGTTCAATACCTAGGAAAATTAATTGAAAAATATGGTTCTCATGAAGGAAATGGAATTGCTTTTAGTGACAAAGATGAAATTTGGTATATGGAAATTCCAACAGGTCACTATTGGGTTGCAGAAAAACTTGATGATGACAAAGCTGCTGTAATAGCCAACCAAGTTTCCTTACAAGATATCGACTTTGATGACAGTAGTCGCTTTATGTGGGCTCCTGGCATTAGAGAATTTGTAGAAGAAAATAATCTTAATCCTGATCCTGATAAATTTAACTTCCGCCATATTTTTGGTACATCTAATTCACGTGATCGTTGCTATAACACACCACGTGTTTGGTTTGGTCAACGTTATTTAGGCCATATTGCTTTCTCACCTACCAGCAACGACCTAGATTTTAGCTTTAAACCAGATCGAAAATTAAAACGTGAAGATGTTGGCTACGTTCTTAGTTCTCACTATAACGAAACAATCTATGATCCATTAGCTGACAATACTCCAAAAGATGACAGAACTAAATTCCGTCCAATTTCTATGGCAAGGTGTGCTGAATCACATATTCTCGAAATTAGAAATAATGTTCCAGCTGGAATCGCTGGAATTGCTTGGCTTAATTTTGCTCCAACTGCATTTAATCCTTATGTTCCTTTCTACGCTAATGCTAACGGTACAGCTCCTCAATATGAGAATACTACTGACGCATATGATGCAGACGAAGCATATTGGTTATCAAGAACGATTGCTGCTTTAATTCAACCAAGCTACAATGAAATGAAATCTCTATTAATTGGATTAGATGGATTTTTACCTACTGCTGATCAGCTTACCAATCACTTAATTCATCAAACTGATTTAGAAGCTGAAAAATTAAGTGGACAAAAGCTAATTCAATATTTAACTAAAGCTAATGCAGCTAATGCACAAAAGGTTCTTGACCTTACTCATAAAACTGTTGGCAACTTAGTAAAGCGTGAATTAACTTTATCTCGTTTAAGTTTCTCCATTAATACTGATCGTTTACAAAGTTAATCAAAGAAAAGCTAGGTGATTCTCACCTGGCTTTTTCTTTAACGTATGTTATTTAGGAGATGATAACAATGATGGAAGATGCAAAGGAAAAAGA
>DBFNNF010000070.1:0-4756 GCA_048407585.1 Lactobacillus johnsonii
ATTGCTTAACTTTATATATTTAGTTTACGAAAAAACGAGGATGAAAAAACTAAGAGTAGATATAAATTAAATGAAGATTTTTTCATTTTAATCATTAGAGTGGTAATTTTATTTCAAAAATCGTCCCTTTAGGAGTATTAGCTGAAACACTAATTTTTCCATGATACTTGGTAACAATATCTTTTACAATAGCTAAGCCAATTCCAGTACCTTTAATCTGACTAGAGTGAGCTTGATCTTCTCGATAAAAACGATCAAAAATCTTATCATAATTTTCTTCTCTAATACCAATTCCCTGATCCTTAACTCTTAAAGTTAAGTACCCATTATTTTTCTGTAATTCCACCTTTATTTTGGCATTGTTTTGAGAATACTTAGCTGCATTATCTAACAAGTTATGGATAATTAAGCGGAAATCTTTCACTTCAATTGGGTAAAAAAGTTTTGTTGGACTTGAAATATAGATGCTGCAAGTATTATATTCTTGTTCAAGAATTTCACTTTCTTTTTGAACTATTGGCACTAGATCAATGGGATCAATTGATTGGTGTTGCTTCTTAGCTCGTCCTAATTCCAAAAGTTCATTAACCAGTGTTTCCATCCTACTTGATTCAGAGTCAATATATTGGAGCGACTTTGCGATAATTTCGGGATGTTCTTTACCGCGTCTTTTAATCAAATTAATGTGGCCACGGATTGCAGCAAGTGGAGTCTTCAATTCATGAGATGCATCAGTAACAAATTGCTGTTCACGCTGAATTGCCTTATCTTGATACTCTAGCAATTTATTAAAAGATTGCGCTAAGTGGTGAATTTCTGCTGGTTGTTTCGGCACGAATACTTTCTTTTTTGCCGTTGCTTGATATTCAATTGCTTCAATATCTTGATCTATTTTCTCTAGTGGCTGACTCCATTTTCTTGAAAAACGTTTAATTAAAGGAATTGAACAAATGATGGCAATTAAATTTAAAATAATGATTGCAAGTAATAAATGGGTAATTAAGGTGAAAAGATCATCAACATTTAAAATCACAGAAATTCGATAGCCATCTTCATTTGCAGTCCGTAAATAATAAACGCTATTTTCCATAAAAACAACATTGTTGTAATTCCTATGATTTTTTACTTTTTCAAATAATTCTTCCCCATCTTCCGAATAGACAGTCTTGCCCTTAGGAGTTTTCAGTGAAATCGCATCATTACTTTGTCTAGCAAGATAAGCATTGAGAAATAATTTCCATTCATTTTTATTCTTATGCTCATCATGATCACTAATATTATCACTAACTGTATCAATAACTTCTTCTGCTTGCTCATGAGCATTGTTATAAATGAATGCTGTTGAAATACCAGCAAATGCTAAATTAACTAGGAAGAGAATAATAATGAATAAAGTCAGAAACAACTGTGTTAATTGTTGGGATGTTGTCCTTATTTTTTTATTCATTATCGTCCACCTTTCTTAAGCAATAACCATATCCACGAACTGTTTTAATCAAATTACGATATTTTCCCAACTTATTTCGTAGCGCTCTTACATAGACATCAACTGTGTTAGTTTGACCGACAAAATCATATCCCCACACGATATCTAATAATTCATCCCGGCTTTTGACTTTTTCAGGATCATTCATTAATTCACATAGCAATGCATATTCTTTTGGAGTTAAATATATTTCTTCACCATTGCACCAAAATTTATGAGAAACTAAGTCAATTTTTAAAACACTAAATTCTAAGGTAGAACTGGCAACCTGTCTCTTTTCTCGTTCTAATCTTCTAAGAATCACTCTAATTCGGGCGAAAAGTTCTTCTATTTCAAAAGGCTTGGTCATATAGTCATCTAAGCCTTGATCTAAAGCATTACTAATGTCAGAAGCTTGGTTACGGGCAGTTAACATAATAATAGGAATGTCACTAACTTTTCTAATTCTTCTTAAGACAGTGATGCCATCATAAACAGGTAACATCCAATCTAAAAGGATTAAAGTTGGTTTTTCTTTTTCAAAAAGTTCAAGACCTTCTTTACCATCTTTAGCCCAGACCACCTCATAGCCTTCTAATTCAAGCTCTGGTTGAATAAAACTAGCTAGGCTCTCCTCATCTTCAATTAAAAGAATTTTTGTTTTTTCCATATCTTACCGCCCTGCTTTCCAACTCACCTTTAGGATTATTTTTAAATAGTAAATTCAATATTAATGTGATTCTTTTTATTTTAAATGTCTATTAAAATAGCTCCAAGTAAACTGCTTGGAGCTATTTTGTAATAAATTTTTATTCAAACTTAGTATCCCAATTTGGATCATTATTTGCTTCAAAACACATTGCAATTTGTTCTTCGGTGTTTCTATCAATAGATAAGTTTGGCAAGTTGTCTAGAGCAAAGTAGTCACAAGCATCTGTTTCATCATTAGGAGTAAATGTACCACCTAATTCTTTACATAAAAAGAAAATCTTAGTAACGTTAGTCGCTAAAATTGGCTTATTATGATGATTACGATCTTGGACTGCAATAATTTTAACTGGTTCTACTTTTCTACCAGATTCTTCAAAAGCCTCTTTAACACAGTTATCTGCGACAGTTTGATCATAATCGTTCCAGCCGCCTGGCAATGACCATTCTTGAGACATTTTTTCACGAACTAATAAGATTTTATTATCTTTAAAAATTGCAGCTCGAGTCTCAATTTTTGGAGTTTGATATCCCTCATCCCCGAGAAACAAGGTCTTAAGTTTTTCTTCTGGAATTCCAGTCCTAGCAGCCATCATTTCACCAGCAATACGCCGAATTTCTTCATAGCGTTCACGATCAAAAACATCATGGCCATATCTTAATCCGGCTTGTGCTAGGCTCTGCAAATCCATTGCCCAATTTGCAATTTGATCATTTGTTTTCATTCTTCAATCACCTAAAATTTACTTAATGGTTAGAAATATATTCTTGTAATTCGCCAAGTTTATCAATCTTAAAAGTAAAAGCTAACATACCAAGCTTCTTTGCGGCATCGGTGTTTGCTTTTAAATCATCGATAAATATACTCTCTTCTGGATTTAAAATATAGCGAGCAATTAATCTTTCATATATTCTTCTATCTGGCTTCATTAATTTCTCTTGGGCAGAAAAAACATAACCATCAAAATAATTACCCATCTCAGAATTTTTAACAAAATTAGCAAACTGCATTCCAGTATTGGATAAACCGTAAATCTTATAACCTTGTTTACGTAGTTCCTCCATATAATTAAAAACTGGCTCATAGAAATCAACATTTTCTGGCCAAGTTGCCATAATTTGCTTAACTTTACTTTTTAGCTTATCTGGAACTTTACTAGTAAAAATTTCAGTGGCTTCTTCCTCTGTAATTTTTCCAGAGTCGATTTCGCCCCACTCTTTAGATTCAAAAATAGTTTTTCTAACTAGATCATGATCCTCAGGACTCAATTCATAATGATTTAAAATCTCATCTGGACTGTAATTCATAATGACATTTCCAAAGTCAAAGATAATATTCTTAAGCATTAACTTCCCCTCTATCTTTAATAGTCTATAGTAAAAATATTGCTCTTTTTGCTAGAATCTTGCAAGAAAAAACGAGAGATTTTATAACCTCTCGTTTTAAGGATTAATTATTATCTTATCGACCGCGATGAAGGGTATTATTTTCAGTTCTTACTGGAACTCGTTTAGGTTTAATACTTACTGAAAAGAATAATGTTCCTAGTAATACTGCAATTGCTAAAATTTGATTCATAAGTAAAGTATCTCCTCTTACTTTTTGTTAGTTATAATTATACACTAATTAAAAGTAAGTGCAATACTAATTTTTCAATAAAAATTACACTTTTACCTATAATCTGTAGCAATTAAATTTACATCTTGCCCCCAAATACTGGGAAAATACCTGCTTTACCGTAATCAACAGGAGTAAACTGCTTGAGTTTATCCATATCTTCATCACTGATTACAAAATCAATTTCAGCATTACTCTTCATATGTGCAGGATTTGCCGACTTAGGTAATACAACACAGTTCAGTTGCCAATCATAACGAATACATAATTGAGGTACCGTTACACCATACTTATCAGCCATCTTTTTAATTTCTGGATCATTTAAAGCAGCCCCATGAGCAATTGGTGAGAAAGCTTCAACTACAATATCATTTCCTTGGCTGTAATCAATTAAGTCCATCGGGGTTTCACCAATATGAACTAAAATTTGATTAACAGCAGGCTTAGTAGAACTATGCTGCATTAAATTATCTAAATCTTCTTTTTCAAAGCTGGAGACACCAATTGTACGTAACTTTCCTTCTTTGACAGCATCTTCCATGGCACGCCAAGTTTCAAGATTTCCTTCAAAGTGACGGTCCTTTGATTGGTTTACTTCATTCCAAGGTTGAGGATTATGAATGATCATCATATCTAGATAATCTAACCCCATCTTCTCTAAAGTCTCATCAATTGATGCTTTTGCCTTTTTATAATCTTTTATTTCAGCAGCGACTTTTGAATTAATAAAAATTTTGTCCCGAGCAATTCCAGAGTTTCTTACTCCTTCACCTACTCCTCGTTCATTTTCATAAGCCTGCGCCGTATCAATATGGCGATAGCCAATCTTAATTGCTTCTTCAACCGCCTTAGGTGTTTGATCATCAGGAATCTCCCATACACCAAGTGCCATCTTAGGAATTTTTAAACCATTATTCATAGTTAAAGTTTCATCAAAAATAGACATAAAATCATTCCTTTCTTTA
>DBFNNF010000071.1:0-3211 GCA_048407585.1 Lactobacillus johnsonii
ATCTGCTTCAAAGTCTTCAATTACCGGTAAATCAGCCAAACTTTCATAGTTAAAGTACTGTAAAAAATAATCGGTCGTTACATATAAGTTAGGATGTCCAGGTACGTCTTTTTTTCCATCTACTTTGATTAATCCGCGCCAAACCAACGTTTGCAGCGCACCTGCTGAGTTAACCCCTCTTAAGTCATCAATTTCAACTCGAGTAATTGGTTGTCGATACGCAATAATCGACAAGATTTCAAGTGCTGACTGACTTAAATTCTTAGATAGATCTTTTTGGAAAAATTTAGAAATAATATCTCCGCATTTCGGACTAGTGGTTAATTTATAAGTTTGATTGATGCAAATTAACTGCAAACCTGAATTTTCATCATTTTTCAATCGGTCCTTAAGATGATTAGCTAATTCTCTTAGGGCAGCTGGAGAAATTTCTAACAACTGTAGTAAATTCTCAGTTTCTAACCCATCATCCCCCGCTGCATAAAGTAAGGCTTCTAATTCTGCTTCTTTACTTGCCATTAATCTCAACTTTCTCTAACTCTAGATCACCAAAATCTCTATTTTGCTTTACCAAAATTTTATGATCACGACATAATTCTAAAACTGCTAGGAATAAACCAATTACTTGATCAAGATCTTGAAAGTTTTTAATACAATCAAAAAAACTAGTCGATCTTTTCTTTTGTAACCTGTTTTTTAAAAAGCTTGTCATTTCTTCAATTGAAGTCTCATGAACCTCAATTTTTCCAACTTGTGGCTTTCTCAGTTTGAATCGCTCTAAGACTACTTTAAAAGTATTTGCAAGTTCATCACTTGTAATTTCTCCTAAAGGAAGTGGTTCAATCTCTTTTTTAGGGGAAACTGATGGATCCTTTGCCACTGTAATTGGCATTTCTTCATCTCTTTTTTTAAAGTATTCGGCAATTCTTTGAAAGACTGAGTACTGCACTAGTTGCTCAACAAGTTCAGTACGTGGATCTTCTTGATACTGATCTTCCTCAATAAAGTCATTTTTAGGAAGTAAATACTGGGACTTAATTCTAAGTAATGTTGACGCCATCACAAAATACTCTCCAGCAATTTGTAAGTCCAAAGTTTGCCAGCGAGCTAAATTAGCTAAATATTGTCCCGTAATTTTTGCAATTGGAATATCATAGATATCTATTTTTTGCGACCTAATTAAGTGTAAAAGTAAATCTAATGGTCCCGTAAAATTAGGAAGATCTAAAGTTAATTCATCAACATTATTCATCAGTTTTATTTTCCTTTAAATAATTTAATAAAGATGCCCAATTAGGTAAGGCAGTAATCATTTTATCAGGATAAAGATGCTTTAGGTCATTCATTACCAATTGCTTTGTTTTTTCATCACGCATTGTTGGATCAAGAGATAAATAGCGAATAATAATAAAATCTTTCTCTTCTTGAATACCAACAATACCGCGAGCATTACCATCTTGTTGATAGATAAGAACCTCGAATTGATTGGAATCGCTAGTATACAGTTTCATCTCTTCTTGCAGATTCTTAATATTTTTAAAATCTGGGAGATAAGATAAATATCCCATTACAGTTTTTTCGTAATCTTTTTTATATTTGCTGATCATAATAGTTAGGCACGTGGATGTGCTTGATTGTAAACCTCCAAAATATGTTTCTGCGTCAGATTAGTATAAATCTGCGTAGTTGTAATATCACTATGGCCCAAGATTTCTTGAACCACTCTTAAATCCGCCCCATTTTCTAATAAATGAGTCGCAAAAGTATGTCTAAGAGTATGTGGTGTAACATTTTTGGTTATTCCGATAAGTTGACAATATTTTTTTATCTTTTGCCAAACAGCTTGTCTCGTCAATTGATGACCATGATTATTTAAGAAAATCACATCAGTAAATTGACCGCTTTTTAAAACTTGATTCTCTCGGACATCTTTTTGATACTTCTCTAACCATGATAAAGCAACTTCGGTAATAGGAACAAGACGTTCTTTTGATCCTTTTCCAAGAACTCTAATGATTTTTAACTCGCTATGAATATCGCCAGTACGTAAATTAATTAACTCACTAACCCGCATTCCAGTTGCATAGAGCACTTCAAGCATAGCTCGATCTCTAATCCCCAAACAAGTCTTGGTATCAGGAGCATCCAATAATTTAGTAACTTCTTCCTCACTAAGGGCTGTTGGCAATCTACGTTCACTTTTCGGTGAATCAATTTTAACCAAAGGATCACGTTCAATTATATCTTGCCGCAAAAGCCATTGATAAAATTTTCGTAAGCTAGAGATCATTCTACTAATTGAAGTTGTAGCTTTTCCCTTATCTTTTTGTGTTGCAAGAAAAGCATCAACTACCAGATAATCAACTTCCCAACTTGTTTCATTCTGATCTTCTAAATAACTTATATATTCTTCTAAATCAGTTCGGTAAGAAACAATCGTATTGGGACTTAAGCCACGTTCTACTTGACTAAATCGTAAATAATCTTCTAAATTATCCTTCATTATCTGTGTCTGAGTCATCTTTTTCTACCAAGCTAATTGTTCCTGCATCTTTATCTTCAGTAATTAACCCATCCTTTAATAAATGTCCCAAGGCACGTTTAAAAGCTGATTTAGAAATACCAAAGTGATTCTTAATCTCTTGAGCATCACTCTTATCGTAAAATGGTAGAGTTTTTGTAGCTTCACGACGTAAACTTACTAAGATCATTTGTGCGTCATCGTCAATTTCTTCAAATCCTCGAGGAAGAACACTTAAATTCAATCGACCATATTGACTAACTCCAATTACACGTCCCTTAATCTTTTGACCTAGTCGTAATGGACGAAACATTTCAGACTTATGAACAAAGGCTAAGTAGTACTGATCCGTAATTACAAAGGAACCTACTTCATAATTTCTATAGACAGTGCCAGACATATTTTTATTCTCTAAGTGTGCTGGAAAATTGGCAGCTAATTGCTCAAAGACATTTTCTTCAGCCATTTTAGCCCAAATACGTTCTTTTTCATCAGTTTCAAGACGTACTAATAACCGATCGTCTTTCTTTGGCCATTGATCCTTTTCAAGTGGAAGATCATCTAAAGATACAACAACATCCTTGTCATTCAAACCAATATCTAGGAAAACACCTAAATCACGGCGCACTTCTGTTACAGTTGCCCAACCATACTGATCTTTTTGAGCAAAAGGATAAAATTGTGTCATTT
>DBFNNF010000072.1:0-5144 GCA_048407585.1 Lactobacillus johnsonii
ACGCCGAGAGTAGTTGGTGGGAAACTGCCTGCGAGGGTAGGCAGTCGCCGTGCTCTTTTTTAATATTCCGGCTTAGCTCAGTTGGTAGAGCACCTGACTGTTAATCAGGTTGTCGTCAGTTCGAGTCTGACAGCCGGAGTAAAGTGATGATTTAAAGGAAGAATGAAGATAGTTATCTTTGTTCTTCCTTTTTTTTTGTATAGTTATTATTTTTCATAAAAAAATCCTCTAGTTTTCTTAACTAGAGGATTTAATATTAATTACTTTTTTTCTGTATAAAGTGGGTTATACATACTAAAACTGTAAAAATTATTCCTGCACTTATCATTGGAATTCGATAATTTGGAAATATTAGTAACACAATAATCATTGCTATAAAAAATGTTAGTACTGCTATATCTGATATTGGATATAACGGCATTCTAAATGTTGGAAGTTCATTCTTTGGTGTCTTTTTACGGTAAGTCATATGAGTCACGATCATAATTGACCAAATTAATAAAAACATACTCGTTGCAGTGGCAGAAATAAAGGTAAAAGCATCCTTTAAAAAGAGATTTAGAAGAGGTGCTAATGCAATTAAAACTGTTGAGAATACTAAAGCATTTTTAGGTAATTGTCGATGATCCAACTTACCTAAATGCTTACTTATTTTGTTTTTACCATTGTAATTTATTGAGAATAATAAACGGCCCGCACTATAGATAAAGCTATTAGTTGATGAAATGGCTGCACTTATAACAACAAAGTTAATTATTGAACCTGCATTTTTAATTCCTGTTGCACCTAATGCTTGGACGAAGGGTGAACTTGAAGTTGAAACCTTTGTCCAAGGAATTGCTAATAAGATACTTAGAATTGCAAGCACATAAAATAAAATAATTCGAACGGGAAGTTGGTCAATAGCACGTGTAATAGTTTTCTTTGGCTCTTTGGCTTCGGCAGCAGTTAAACCAATTAACTCAACACCGATAAAACTAAAGATTACCATTTGAAAACCTAATAAAAAGCCTTTAGGACCTTTGGCGAAAATACCACCATCAATCATCATGTTATTCCAGGTAACATGTCCATACTTTGTTGTAGAATCTGTAATTAATAGATAGAAGACAAGAATAACAAATGCAATAATTGTTACAATTTTAATAATTGCAAAACTAAATTCTAAGTTTCCAAATACCCGTGCTGAAATTAGATTAATACCTAATAGTACTAATAAAGTAATTAATCCGGGAATCCAACTTTGCAGGTTGGGCCACCAATATTGAAAATAAATTCCTAGGGCGGTAATTTCTGCCATAGCAAGAGTCAACCAACTGAACCAATATAAATATCCTGTTGTTGTTCCAATACTTTTTCCTAGATATTCGGAAATAAAATCAATATAAGTATTTTTCTTAATATCTGAAAGTATTAGTTCTCCTAATGCTCTCATTAACAGAAAAAGAAAGAATCCAACTAAGCAATAGATAAAAATTACTGCAGGACCAGCCAGTTCGATACTATTTCCAACTCCTAGAAACAGCCCCGTTCCAATTGTTCCTCCTAATGCAATTAGCTGAATATGCGCATTTGTCAAACTCCGTTTCATAGTTTTAACCTCAGATGATTCTGAGCTATTTTTTGACATTAAAATATAAAACTCCTTTCATAGTTTATTAAAATTTTAACATAAAAATCTATGATAACTGGTAAAACGTATAGTTTTTAAGATTTTTTATAAGGTTACGAATAAAAAATCACTAGATAGTATTGTGAAATATTTTTCAATATTATACAAAATGTAACCGATAACATTATTGGAAACAGTTATTTCTTACTTTTTATCATATTGTGAATTTGTAAAAAGATGCACAAAGTCATTTACAAGTGTTGGATATAAGGACTATACTGTCATTGTTCAAAAAAATATGCCTAGATTTCCGAGTAGGAGGCCCAATTAAATGGTGCAAGATAAAAAGGCGACAAAAGAAGAAAAAGCAATTGATGTAAATAAAATGATTGATGGCTATGTAGAAAAAGCCCATGTTGCTTTAGATGAGATGGCCAATTTTGATCAAGAACAAGTTGATAAAATTTGTGAAGCTATTGCAAGTGCAGGGGAACAGAATAGTTATTTACTTGCAAAAATGGCTGTTGAAGAAACTGGTCGTGGAGTAGTAGAAGATAAGACTATTAAAAATATGTTTGCCAGTGAAAATATTTGGAATAGTCTTCGTCATGAAAAAACTGTTGGCGTTATCGAAGAAGATAAAGAAAAACAATTAGTTAAAATTGCAGAACCTAAAGGCGTAATTGCTGGAGTAACTCCCGTTACTAACCCAACCTCAACCGTAATCTTTAAAGCTATGCTTGCTTTAAAAACTAGAAATGCTATTATTTTTGGTTTCCACCCACAAGCACAAAAGAGTTGTGTAAAAACTGGTGAAATTATTCGAGAAGCAGCAATTAAAGCTGGTGCTCCTAAAGATGCTATTCAATGGATCGAATATCCAAGTCTTGAAGCAACAAGTACTTTAATGAACCATCCAAATGTTCAAACTATTTTAGCTACTGGTGGTCCTGGAATGGTTAAGGCGGCTTATTCATCTGGTAAACCTGCAATCGGTGTTGGTCCAGGTAATGGTCCTTCATATATTGAAAAGACCGCCAATATTCCAGAATCCGTCTATGATATTGTCCTCTCTAAGACTTTTGATAATGGTATGATTTGTTCTTCCGAAAATTCTGTAGTAGTTGACGAAGATATTTACAACGAAGTAAAAGATGAATTTAAGTCTTGGAATTGTTATTTCTTAAAACCAGATGAAATTAAGAAGTTTGAAGAAAAATTCATTGATCCTAAGAGAGGAACTGTTGCTGGTCCAGTTGCTGGTCGTTCGGCTTATCAAATTGCAAAATTATGTGGAGTAGATGTACCAGAAGATACTAAAGTAATTATTGCAGAATACAAGGGTGTGGGTAAGAAGTATCCTTTATCTGCTGAAAAGCTTTCTCCTGTATTTACCATGTATAAAGCTAAGGGTCATGAAGATGCCTATAAGATTTGTACCGCCCTTCTAAATTATGGTGGGCGCGGCCATACTGCGGGAGTTCATTCTCAAGATGAAAAAGTAATTGATGAGTTTTCAATGAAAATGGATGCATGCCGTATTTTGGTTAATTCTCCAGCTTCAGTTGGTGGCGTTGGTGACTTGTACAACAATATGCTTCCTTCTCTTACATTGGGGACCGGGTCATATGGTGCTAATACTTTTTCACATAATATTGGTGCTAGAGACTTGCTTAACATTAAGACAGTTGCAAAACGTCGTGATAATATGCAATGGATTAAGGTTCCAAAGAAGACATATTTTGAACATAATGCAGCAAATTATTTAAAGCATATGCCTGACGTTGAAAGATTTTTCATCGTGACTGATGAAGGTGTAGCAAGTAAATACATTAATGAAATTACTGATATTATTAGTCAACGTCGTGGTAAAAAGAGCTATGAAGTCTTTCAAGCAGTAACTAAGGATCCTGATACTGATATAATTGCTGACGGTGTTCACCGGATGAATATCTTTAAGCCGGATGTCGTAATTGCTATTGGTGGTGGGTCTGTAATGGATGCTGCTAAGGCAATGCGATTATTCTACGAAAATCCAGATATGAGTTTTGAAGATGCTTATTCAAAATTTTTAGATATTAGAAAAAGAACAGTAAGATTTCCAAAATATAATGCTATCCAATTAGTATGTATTCCAACTACTTCAGGAACTGGTTCAGAAGTATCACCATTTTCAATTATTAAAGATGCAAAGACCGGAATTAAACACACTCTTTGTGATTATTCTTTAAATCCTGATGTTGCCATTGTTGACGATCAATTTGTAGAAACTATGCCAAAGGAATTGATTGCTCGCTCTGGTTTTGAAGCATTAGCTCATGCAGTAGAAAGTTATGTTTCGACTATGGCTACTGATTTTACTCGTGGCTGGTCGATGGAAGCTATCAAGTTAATTTTTGAAAACTTAGAAAAATCATATAATGGTGATCAAAATGCTAGAAGCAGAATGCATAATGCAGCTACCTTAGCAGGTATGGCATATGCAAATGCATTCTTAGGTGTAGGACATGCAATTGCTCATACAGAATCATCTGAGTTTGGTATTCCAAGTGGCTTAAGTGATGCTATTGCAATGCCATATGTGATTAGATTCAATTCTAAAAAGCCTAGAAAACTTGCTATGCGCCCACATTATTCAACTTTTAGAGCTGATAAAGATTACGCAGAAATTGCACGCAGTTTGGGATTAAAAGGAAATAGGAACCAAGAACTAATTGATGCTTTAATCAAGAAAGTTGTTGAATTAGGACATGCTGTTGGGATGAAGTTAAGCCTTAAAGCTAATGGAATTAGTGAAGCTGATTTTAATAATAAGGTAGAAAACATGGCTGTTGAAGCTTATGGCGACCAAAACGTTGTAACAAATCCTTCTGCTTTATTGATTAGTGAAATTAAGAATCTAATGAAAGAAACATACACTGGAAAGGGTATTGAAGCTTAATTTTTTCGTATCTCTCTTAAAATATTAATATGAATTCGCACGTAAAAAGGGAAGCAATATATTGCTTCCCTTTTATTTTGTATAAAAGGTAATTATAACTCTCTCTTTTTTAGTTCTTTCTCTTTTTGCTTAACTAATATTGTATCAATTACATCAGAAAGTTTGATGTTATTAAGCTTGGCTTTGGCAGCTACTTCTGCTTGCTTATAATATTCTTTTAAAGTTTCTTGAATATTGCCGCCGACTATACATTCTGGATTAGTTTTATAATCAATTTGGAAAAGTGGCTTTTCTTTTTCAACTGCTAGATATACATCTAGCAACGAAATTTGATCTGGGGTCTTAGCTAATTTAGGATCGGGTGTACCATGTGTAGTTTCAATTAATCCAGCTCGTCGCAGTTCTCCCATTAATTTTCTAACCATTACTGGTGAAGTCTCGATACTTCCTGCAATCGTTTCACTAGAAAGAGGAATTTGTCCTTTGTAAATATCAATAAAAGCCAGAAGATGAATAGCATCACTAAAACGAGTTGAAATTTTCATAAAGCTCCTCCGTTTTTTGAAAAAAGATGTAAAAATAAAAGTTACA
>DBFNNF010000073.1:0-16379 GCA_048407585.1 Lactobacillus johnsonii
AGAAGAAAAGAAAATATGCCAGCAACTGTAATAGGTATAGAATATGATCCAAACAGAAGTGCAAATATAGCTTTAATTCAATATGAAGATGGAGAAAAAGCATATATACTTGCACCAGTAGGATTGAAAGACGGAGACAAAGTAATATCTGGAGAAAGAGCAGATATAAAACCAGGAAACTGTATGAGAATAGAAAATATTCCAGTTGGTACAATGATACACAACATAGAAATGAATCCAGGTCAAGGTGGAAAATTAGTTAGAGCAGCAGGACAACAAGCACAATTAATGGCAAAAGAAGGAAAATATGCTCATGTTAGATTACCATCAGGAGAAATGAGATTAATAATGGCTGTATGTAAAGCTACAATAGGAACAGTTGGAAATATAGACCATGAAAATGTTAAAATAGGAAAAGCAGGAAGAACAAGACATATGGGAATAAGACCTACAGTTAGAGGTACAGTAATGAACCCAGTAGATCACCCACATGGTGGTGGTGAAGGTAAGGCTCCAGTTGGTCGTCCACAACCTATGACTCCATGGGGTAAGAAGTCTCGTGGTATTAAGACTAGAAACTCTAAGGCTAGAAGTGAAAAACTTATTATTCGTCACCGTAAAGGTAACAAATAATTAAACGAAGGAGGTTAATTAATGAGCCGTAGTATTAAAAAAGGTCCTTTTGCTGATGCAAGCCTTTTAAAGAAGATCGAAGCCCAAGAAGGTTCCGAAAAGAAACAAGTAATTAAAACATGGTCTCGTCGTTCAACTATTTTCCCTTCCTTTGTTGGTTTCACAATAGCTGTTTACGATGGAAGAAAACATGTGCCAGTATACATTACTGAAGATATGGTTGGTCATAAGTTAGGTGAATTCGTACCTACTAGAACTTTCCGCGGTCACAAGGTCGCTGATAAGGCCACTACTACAGTAGGTAAATAATAGGAAGGAGAGACATCTAAATGGCAGAACAAATTAGTTCAGCTAAAGCTGAAGCAAGAACAGTTCGCATCGCTCCTAGAAAAGCCCGTTTGGTAGTAGACCTTATTCGTGGAAAGAGTGTTGCTGAAGCTCTCGCAATTTTACAATTTACGCCAAGAGCTGCTTCCCCAATCGTTGAAAAAGTATTGAAGTCAGCTATTGCAAATGCTGAACACAACTACGATCTTGAAAGTGCAAATCTTTACGTATCAGAAGCATACGTTAACGAAGGTGCAACTTTAAAGAGATTCCGTCCACGTGCTAAGGGTATGGCTTCTCCAATTAACAAGAGAACTAGCCACGTAGTAGTTGTAGTATCTGAGAAGAACGATTAAGGGAGGTAAATTTAATGGGTCAAAAGATTAACCCAAATGGTTTCCGTCTCGGTGTTAACCGTGATTGGGAAGCAAAGTGGTATGCAGACAAAAACTACGCTGACACTTTAAATGAAGATTTACGTATTAGAAAGTTCATCTCTGAAAAGTTAGCTGATGCATCTGTTTCCACTGTGGAAATTGAACGTGCTGCAAACAGAATTAACATTTCTATCCACACTGCTAAGCCTGGTATGGTTATTGGTAAAGGTGGTAAGGAAGTTGAAGCTTTAAGAAAACAACTTAGTGCTTTAACTAACAAGAACGTTCACATTAATATTGTTGAAATTAAGAAGCCTGATTTAGATGCTAAATTAGTAGGCGAAGGTATTGCTCGCCAACTTGAAGCAAGAATTGCATTTAGACGTGCAACTCGTCAAGCAACTCAAAGATCTATGCGTTCTGGTGCTAAAGGTATCAAGGTTCAAACTGCTGGTCGTTTGAATGGTGCTGATATGGCAAGAAGAGAATGGCATACTGAAGGTAGTGTTCCACTTCATACTTTAAGAGCAGATATTGATTATGCTTGGGTAGAAGCTGCAACTACTTATGGTCAAATTGGTGTTAAGGTTTGGATTAACCGTGGTGAAATTTTACCACAACGTAAGAACAAACCTTCTAAGAAAGCGAAGGGAGGAAACTAATAGTGTTAGTACCTAAGCGTGTAAAGCACCGTCGTGAATTCCGCGGTAAAATGCGTGGTGAAGCCAAAGGTGGAAAGACCATTGCATTTGGTGAATATGGTTTAGAAGCTGTTGAATCTCACTGGATTACTAATAGACAAATCGAAGCTGCTCGTATTGCTATGACTCGTTTCATGAAGCGTGGCGGTAAAGTTTGGATTAGAATCTTCCCACAAAAATCCTACACTGCAAAAGGTGTCGGTGTTCGTATGGGTTCCGGTAAAGGTGCACCAGCTGGTTGGGTAGCTGTTGTTAAAAGAGGCAAGATTATGTTTGAAATCGGTGGCGTTTCAGAAGACGTTGCTCGTGAAGCTTTAAGACTTGCTTCAAACAAGCTTCCAATTAAGACTAAGTTTGTTAAGAAGAGTTCGGAAGTAGGTGGCGAATCTAATGAAGGCTAAAGATATCAGAGCATTAACCACTGATCAAATGTTAGAAAAGGAAAAGCAATATAAAGAAGAACTTTTTAATTTGCGTTTCCAACAAGCAACGGGTCAATTAGAGAACACCGCTCGCTTGAGACAAGTCCGCAAGAACATTGCTAGAATTAAGACAATTCTTAGCGAAAAAGAATTGAGCAAGAATTAGTTAACGGAAGGGAGTTATTAACTTGAGCGAAACTAACGAAAGAAATAATCGTCACGTATACCAAGGTCGAGTTGTTTCTGACAAGATGGATAAGACTATTACAGTTGTTGTAGATACCTACAAGAACCACCCTGTTTATAAGAAGCGTATCAAGTACTCAAAGAAGTATTACGCTCACGATGAAAACAACGAAGCTAAGATTGGCGATACTGTTCGTATCATGGAAACCCGTCCATTATCACATGCGAAGCGTTACCGTCTAACTAAGATTGTTAAGAAGTCAATTTAATTACGCGGATTTTATTGAGGGGAGGATAAACTAGTGATCCAACACGAAAGCCGTTTAAAGGTTGCTGACAACTCCGGTGCAAGAGAACTCCTAGTTATCAAGATTTTAGGTGGTTCTAAGCGTAAGACCGGTAATATTGGTGATATCGTAGTTGCTGCTGTTAAACAAGCAACACCAGGTGGCGTTGTCAAAAAAGGTGATGTTGTAAAAGCAGTTATTGTTAGAACAAAATCAGGTGCACGCCGTGAAGATGGTTCATACATCAAGTTCGACGAAAATGCAGCAGTTGTAATTAATGCTGATAAGAGTCCTCGTGGAACTCGTATTTTTGGGCCTGTAGCCCGTGAACTGCGTGAGCACGATTTCATGAAGATCGTATCTCTTGCTCCTGAAGTCTTATAATTTTTTAGGGAGGTGCACTGATGTTTGTTAAAACAGGTGACAAAGTAAAAGTTATTGCCGGTAAAGATAAAGGCAAAGAAGGCACTGTACTTTCAGTCAACGCCAAGACTAACCGTATCGTTGTCAAAGGTGTTAATAAGATCAAAAAGCATGAGAAACCTTCACAAACCAACGCTAATGGTGGTGTGGTAGAAAAAGAAGGTTCTATCCATGCATCTAATGTAAAAGTTATTGCTAAAAAAGAAGATAACAACAAATAGGAGGGAGGACGCACATGGCAAACAGTTTAGTAGAAAAATACTCAAATGAAATCGCACCAGCTATGAACAAAAAGTTTAATTACGATTCAGTTATGGAAATTCCTAAGATTGATAAGATCGTTTTAAACATGGGTGTCGGTGATGCAGTTTCTAATGCAAAGAATCTTGATGAAGCTGTAGAAGAATTGACTTTAATCTCAGGTCAAAAGCCTTTGATTACTAAAGCTAAGAAATCAATCGCAAACTTCCGTTTACGTGAAGGTATGTCTATTGGTGCTAAGGTAACTCTTAGAGGCGATAGAATGTACGATTTCTTGTACAAATTAATCAACGTTTCTCTTCCTCGAGTTCGTGATTTCCGTGGAATTAGTTCTAGATCATTTGATGGTCGTGGTAACTACACTTTAGGTATCAAAGAACAATTAATTTTCCCAGAAATTGATTACGACAAGGTAAACCGTGTTAGAGGTTTGGACGTTGTTATTGTAACTACTGCCAAGACAGATGAAGAAGCTCGTGAACTTCTTACTGAGTTTGGTATGCCTTTTGCTAAATAATTTGGAGGACATTAATGGCTAAAACATCACAAATCGTCAGAAATCATCGTCCTGCTAAGTTTTCATCTCGTGAATACACTCGTTGCGAGAGATGTGGCCGTCCACACTCTGTTTACCGCAAGTTCAAATTATGCCGTATTTGCTTAAAAGACTTAGCACACAAGGGTCAAATTCCTGGTGTTAAAAAGGCAAGTTGGTAATTAACGGTAAAGGAGGCAAATTAAATGGTCATGACAGATCCTATTGCAGATTACTTGACTAGAATTAGAAATGCCAACATGGCAAAACATACTTCTGTTGAGATTCCTGCATCATCAATGAAGAAATCACTTAGTGAAATCTTAAAGAACGAAGGCTTTATTCGCGATTACCAAGTTGAAGATGATAACAAACAAGGTATGATCAAGATTTTCTTGAAGTACGGTCCTAATAACGAACGTGTTATTTCAGGTTTAAAGCGTATTTCTAAGCCTGGTTTAAGAAACTATGTAAGTGCTGAAAACTTACCAAAAGTTCTTAATGGTCTTGGTATTGCTATCATTTCTACTTCTGCAGGTGTGATTACTGATAAAGAAGCTAGAGAAAAGAACGTCGGCGGCGAAGTTATTGCTTACGTTTGGTAATTTTGACAGAAAGGAGAACTATTAATGAGCCGAATTGGTTTAAAGGTCATCGAGGTTCCTGAAAAGGTCACAGTTACCAAGAATGGTGACGACATCACTGTTAAGGGACCAAAAGGTGAATTAACTAGATACTTTGATCCACGCATTACCTTTGAACAAAAAGATGGAGAAATTCATTTTAGTCGTTCAAGTGAAGCTGACAAAGCTCTTCACGGTACTGAAAGAGCAAACCTTGCTTCCATGATTGAAGGTGTAACTGATGGATATGTTAAGAAGTTAACTTTAGTTGGTGTTGGATACCGTGCAGTTGCACAAGGTAAGAAATTAACTTTAAATGTTGGTTACTCTCACCCAGTTGAATTTGAAGCACCAGAAGGTATTACTGTTAAAACTCCATCAGCAACTTCAATTGAAGTCGAAGGTATTTCAAAACAAGTTGTTGGTCAATTTGCGGCAGAAATTCGTGACGTTCGTCCACCAGAACCTTACAAGGGTAAAGGTATTCGTTACGAAGACGAATATGTACGTCGCAAGGAAGGTAAGACTGGTAAATAATAAATAGAAAATTTTTGAGGTGAAATTGTGATTTCTAAACCAGATAAAAACAAATTACGCTTAAAGCGTCATAAACGTATTCGTGGAAAGATTTCTGGTACTGCTGAGCGCCCACGCTTAAGTGTTTTCCGTTCAAACAAAAACATCTACGCTCAATTAATTGATGATGTAGAGGGTGTAACGCTTGCAAGTGCCTCAACAAATGATAAAAATATTTCAGCAGAAGGTTCTAAAATGGAACAAGCTGCTGAAGTAGGTAAAGCTTTAGCTGAAACTGCTGCTAAGAAGAATATCAAGAGTGTTGTATTTGACAGAAGTGGTTACCTATACCACGGTCGTATTCAAGCTCTTGCTGATGCAGCACGTGAAAACGGATTAGAATTCTAGGAAAGGAGAATTAACTAATGGCAAACCGCAACGATTCTCGTAGAGATTCTCGTAAAGATCGTAAAAAAGACGATATTGAAGATCAATTAGTAGCAATTAACCGGATCACCAAGGTTGTTAAGGGTGGTCGTCGCATGAGATTTGCTGCTGTTGTAATCGTCGGCGATAGAAAAGGTCATGTAGGTTTTGGTACTGGTAAGGCTCAAGAAGTCCCAGAAGCTATCCGCAAGGCTGTTGAAGCTGGTAAAAAGAGAATGATTAAGGTACCTACTGTTGGTACTACTATTCCACATGAAGTTATGGGCCATTACGGTTCTGGTAACATTATGTTGAAGCCTGCTGAAGCTGGTTCTGGTGTTGCTGCTGGTGGTGCTGTTCGTATTATCATGGATTTAGCTGGTATTTCAGATGTTACTTCTAAATCACTTGGTTCAAATACACCAATCAATGTTATCCGTGCTACTATGGACGGTTTGAGTAAATTAAAGACTCGTGAAGATGTTTTGAAGCTTCGTGAGTCAGCAAAAAGCTTAGAAGATTAAGGAGATTAAATAATGGATTTAAAAGTTACCTTAATTAAAAGCGTCGCACACCGTCTTCCAAAACAAAGAAAAATTGTTAAAGCTCTTGGTCTTGGTAAGGTAAATAGCACTGTTGTTCTTCCAGACAACGCTGCAACTCGTGGCGCTTTATTGAAGATTGCTCACCTGATCTCAGTTGAAGAGGTTAATAAGTAATTAGAATCCAAGGAGGTGCCAATTAATGAAGCTTAATGAATTAAAACCAAATGAAGGTTCACGTCGCAACAGAAAACGTGTTGGTCGTGGTACTTCTAGTGGTTACGGTAAAACTGCTGGTCGTGGACAAAAGGGTCAATTAGCTCGTACTGGTGGTAAGACTCGTTTAGGTTTCGAAGGTGGTCAAATGCCATTATTCAGAAGAATGCCTAAGCGTGGTTTCAAGAACGTTAACCGCAAAGAATACGCTATTATTAATTTAAATGATTTAAACAGATTTGATGATGGTAGTGAAGTAACTATCGATACATTAAAATCATCAGGTTTAGTTAAAAAAGAACTTGCAGGAGTTAAGTTGTTAGCTAACGGTGAATTAAAGGTTAAGTTAACTGTAAAAGTTAACAAAGCCTCAGAAGCTGCTAAAAAAGCTGTTGAAGCCGCTGGCGGAACTGTTGAGGTGATCTAATGTTCTCGACCTTGAAGAACGCCTTTAAGGATAAAGATATTAGATCAAAAATCTTCTTTACTCTCTTTATCCTATTGCTTTATCGAATCGGAGCTAATATTACGGTTCCGGGTGTTAATGCAAAAGCTATTACACGGGTTGCACAAACTGGTTTAGTCCCAATGTTGGATACAGTTAGTGGTGGTGGATTAGATACTTATTCTATCTTTTCATTAGGTGTTTCACCTTACATCACTGCTCAAATTGTCATTCAATTACTCCAAATGGATATTGTTCCTAAGTTAGTTGAGTGGGGGAAACAAGGAGAAGTCGGAAGACGAAAAACAAATCAGGTAACGCGCTATCTTACTTTAGTCGTTGCTTTTGTTCAAAGTCTAGGAATTACTCTTGGTTTTAACGTTTTAACTGAAATGGGTTTGGTTAAAACGCAAACTCCTCAAACCTATATTGAGATTGCCATTATTATGACTGCTGGGACAATGCTTTTGACCTGGCTAGGTGATGAAATTACTGATAAGGGGCTGGGAAATGGTGTATCTGTTATTATTTTTGCAGGTATCATTGCTCGCCTTCCAAATGGAATTTATCAACTATATAAAGATTTCATCATTAATAATAGTGCTAGCGATCGTTGGCAAGGGATTTTGTTCTTCATCGCGATCATTATTGCCATTTTACTAGTAACTCAATTTGTTACATGGTTTCAACAAGCTGATTTACGAGTACCTATTCAATATACTCGTAGAGCAGCAACAAGTGGCTCCGAAAGTTTCCTACCATTAAAGGTTAACGTGTCTGGAGTTATTCCAGTTATTTTTGCCAGTTCCTTTATTATTACACCAGCTACAATTTTGATGGCTTTCCAAAGATCCCATGGAAATGAACAATGGTTTAAGATTTGTAATCAAATATTTAGTTTACAAACTACACCTGGTGCATTGATTTATACACTATTGATTATTTTGTTCACTTTCTTCTATGCCTTTGTTCAAGTAAATCCAGAGAAGTTGGCTGAGAACTTGCAAAAGCAAGGAGCCTATATTCCTAGCGTTTGGCCAGGAAAAGATACACAAAAATATGTATCTAAAATTTTGATTAGATTATCTACAGTAGGTGCGGTATTTTTAGGTTTAGTCGCCTTGTTACCACAACTTGCTACGAATATTTTTGGTTTACCAAGTTCAATTGGTCTTGGTGGAACAAGTCTTTTAATCGTTATTGGTGTTGTTTTAGAATTAGCTCGTCAGGTTGATGGGTTACTAATGAAACGCGAATACGTTGGATTTATTAGATAGTAAGGATAAAAATGATTAATTTAATTCTTTTAGGTTTGCCTGGTGCAGGCAAAGGAACAGCTTCTGAAAGCATTGTGGATAAGTATCACTTAGCACATATCTCTACTGGTGATATGTTTAGAGAAGCTATGGCTAATGAAACTCCTGTTGGTTTGGAAGCTAAAAGTTATATCGATAAGGGAAATTTGGTCCCAGATGAAGTTACAGCTAAGTTAGTTGAAGAACGACTTAAGCAACCCGACACTAAGAACGGATTCATCTTGGATGGATTTCCAAGAACCACTGTTCAAGCAGAACTTCTTGAAGATATAACTAAACGGTTAGAAAAACCGTTAACTAATGTAATTGCAATTGATGTTGATGAAGATGTTTTGATCAAGCGTTTATCAGCACGTTACATTTGTAAAAATTGTGGTGCAACTTACAATAAGATTTCAAATCCAACTAAAGTAGAAGGTACTTGTGATCGTTGCGGAGGACATGAATTTTTCCAACGTGAGGATGACAAGCCAGAAGTTGTTAAAAATCGCTTAGAAGTTAACAAGAAAATGAATACTCCTCTTCGTGATTTTTATGAAGAAAAAGGAATTCTTTCAACTGTTAACGGTGAACAAACTCCGGAAAAAGTATTTGAAGACATTGACAAAATTTTAAGTAAAGACTAGTCTGTTATTGTTTTTTTACAATTCCGTGTTATAATGCCTAAGTGTGACTATTTGTTCATGTGGAGGAACAATTTTGGCAAAAGAAGATGTCATCGAAGTTGAGGGTAAGGTAGTTGATACCTTACCTAATGCTATGTTTAAAGTTGAATTAGAAAATGGTGCAACTATTTTAGCTCATGTATCTGGTAAAATCAGAATGCACTACATTAGAATTTTACCTGGTGATAGAGTAACAGTTGAATTATCACCATATGATTTAACTAAGGGTAGGATTACGTATCGTTTTATTAAGTAATTACGGAGGCAAACATGAAAGTTAGACCATCTGTTAAACCAATGTGTGAACATTGCAAGATTATCAAAAGACATGGTCGTGTTATGGTGATTTGCTCTGCAAACCCTAAGCACAAACAACGTCAAGGTTAATAGTTAGATATTTTTATTAGGAGGTGCAATTTAATGGCACGTATTGCTGGTGTTGACTTACCCAGAAATAAAAGAGTTGTAGTCGCATTAACTTATATCTATGGTATTGGTGAACCAACTGCAAAAAAGATTTGTAAAGATGCTGGTATTTCTGAAGACATTCGTACTAATGACTTGACTCCAGAAGATCAAGAAAAATTACGTAGCGAAGTAGACAAGTACCGTGTTGAAGGTGATCTTCGTCGTGAAGTTAGCCTTAACATCAAGCGTTTAGTTGAAATTGGCTCATACCGTGGTATTCGTCACCGTCGTGGCTTACCAGTTCGTGGTCAAAATACCAAGAATAATGCTCGTACTCGTAAGGGTTCAAAGAGAAAATAATTTATTAAATAGGAGGTTAAGTTAATGGCTGCAAAGAAAACAGCACGTAAACGCCGTGTAAAGAAGCATGTTGAAAGCGGCGTTGCTCATATTCATTCTACGTTTAACAATACCTTGGTCATGATTACTGATGTACAAGGTAACGCAGTCGCATGGTCTTCCGCTGGTGCTTTAGGTTTTAAGGGTAGTCGTAAGTCTACACCATTTGCTGCTCAAATGGCCGCAGAAGCAGCTGCAAAGTCTGCAATGGATCAAGGCATGAAGCATGTTGAAGTTTCAGTTAAAGGCCCAGGTGCAGGTCGTGAAGCTGCTATTAGAGCACTTCAAGCTGCAGGTCTTGAAATCACTGCTATTCGCGACGTTACTCCAGTGCCGCACAACGGTTCCAGACCACCAAAACGTCGTCGTGTCTAGTTTATTCCTGCGTGCAGGACATTACGTTTTGAAAGGGGCCCAGTAATGATTGAATTTGAAAAACCAAATATTACCGTAGTAGACCAAGAGGAGGCATACGGTAAGTTTGTTGTCGAACCACTGGAACGCGGTTTCGGGACTACTTTAGGTAACTCACTCCGTCGAGTTTTACTTACTTCTATTCCAGGTACGGCACTTTCTTACATTCAGATTGATGGTGTGTTACATGAATTTTCAACAATTCCTGGCGTTAGAGAAGACGTCACGAAGATCATTCTTAATTTGAAGAAACTAGAGTTAAAGTCACTCTCAGATGAAGAAAAAATTGCTGAAATCGATGTAACTGGACCAGCAATTGTAACTGCTGCTGATTTGAAGGTCGACTCTGATATTGAGGTCTTAAATCCAGATCAATATATTTGTAGTATTGCTGATGGTGGCCATTTGCATATGAACGTTGCGATCAAGACTGGTCGTGGTTATGTTCCCGCAAGTGAAAACAAGACAGATGACATGCCTATTGGTGTCATCCCCGTTGATTCACTCTTCTCACCAATCAAAAAAGTTAACTACCAAGTTGAAAGTGCTCGTGTTGGTAAGAGAGATGACTATGACAAATTAACTTTAGAAATTTGGACTGATGGTTCAATCACACCTAATGATGCCCTTAGTTTCGCTGCGAAGATTCTTGTAGAACACTTCAAAGTATTTATGTCTACTGATATGGATGCGCAGTTTGATGATGTAATGGTAGAAAAAGAGGACGATAAGAACGAAAAGAAGCTTGAGATGACGATCGAAGAGCTTGATTTGTCTGTTCGTTCCTATAACTGCTTGAAACGTGCAGGAATTAATACTGTTCAAGAATTAACTGATAAATCTGAAGCAGATATGATGCGCGTACGTAACTTAGGACGTAAGTCATTAGAAGAAGTAAAGAATAAACTTGCCGATCTTGGTCTATCACTTCGTCAAGATGACTAAGTAGGAATAATAAGGAGGGAAAACTCATGGCATACCGTAAATTAGGTCGCGATAGTGCACACAGAAAAGCAATGCTTAGAGAAATGACTACTCAATTGATCATGAACGAACGCATTGTTACTACTGAAACCCGTGCTAAAGAAATCCGTAAAACTACCGAAAAAATGATTACTTTAGGTAAACGCGGTGATTTAAGTGCTAGAAGAAAGGCAGCTGCTTTTGTTCGTAATGAAATTGCTGATATTCATGAAGAAAAAGATGCAGTTGTTGTAAAATCAGCACTTCAAAAACTTTTCAGTGACATTGCACCTCGTTACAAAGATCGTAATGGTGGTTACACCAGAATGTACAAGTTAGCTAACCCACGTAAGGGTGACGCTGCTCCAATGGTAATCATTGAATTAGTTTAATTAGGTAAAATATAATATGATTTTATAAATCTTTCACAAAAGCGAGAATAAGCGTGATGATGGTGGCTTTTGCCTAGTCTAGCTTAGATGTTAAATCATCCCTCTTTGTGGATGATTTTTTTTTGCTCTTTTTTTATATATAATTGATACAATGACATATTATGGAAAAAGAGCAGTGAATATTTATGAAAGATAATATAGTAACCGTTAAGCATCTTTCTTTTACCTATAAAGATAGTAAAGTGCCTGCTGTAAATGATATTAGTTTCTCAATTCCTAGAGGATCGTGGACTACTTTAGTAGGTCATAATGGGAGCGGAAAATCCACAATTGCCCGTTTATTGGATGGCATTCTTTTACCCAATGATAATGCTAGGACGGTAATTAACGTTGATGGTATTGAGCTGACAGAGAAAACAATGTGGGATATTAGAGATCGGCTAGGAATTGTATTCCAAAATCCTGATAATCAATTTGTTGGTGCTACCGTAGAAGATGATGTAGCTTTTGGTCTTGAGAATCGTCAAGTTTCTCGTTCTAAGATGCAGACGATTGTTCATGATGTGCTTGAGCAAGTGGATATGCTTGACTTTCAAAAAAGTGAACCTCAATATTTGTCAGGAGGTCAAAAGCAAAGAGTAGCTATTGCTGGCATTTTAGCGATTGGACCAAAATTAATAATTTTAGACGAATCAACAAGTATGTTAGATCCAGCAGGTAAAACGAAGATTCTTAGTCTTATACGAGATTTACAAAATAAAAATGGTCTGACTATCTTCTCTATTACTCATGATATTAATGAAGCGGTACAAGCAGACCAGATGTTAGTTTTAGATAAAGGAAAATTATTGGCTAGTGGCTCTCCAAGAGAGATATTTGAAAACGAGGTTTTAATAAAAAGTGCCGGATTAGAGCTCCCTTTATTTTATAAGGTTAAAAATGAACTTATAAAAAAAGGAATTCATATCCCTCGAGAAGTCAATAGTGAGGAAAAGTTGGTGAAGTATTTGTGTCAATTGAATTCAAAAATGTAGATTATGTTTATGCACCTGGAACTCCATTTCAAACTCAAGGATTGGCAGATATATCTTTTAAAATAGAAAAAGGATCATTTGTCGCAATTGCTGGTCATACCGGAAGTGGAAAGTCTACTCTAATGCAGCATTTTGATGGCTTATTGCTTCCAAGTAAGGGTGAAATCACTATAGCGGGTGAGCAGATTAATGCAAATACTTCGAGCAAGTCACTAAAAGCAATTCGAAAAAAAGTAGGCCTCGTGTTTCAATTTCCTGAAAATCAACTATTTGAGGAAACCGTGCTTAAAGATATGATGTTTGGACCACTTAATTTTGGCTTTTCAGAACAAAAGGCAAAAGAGCAAGCAGTAGAGTGGATTAAAAAAGTAGGCCTTTCTGAAGATATGATGGATAAATCTCCTTTTGAACTTTCTGGAGGTCAAATGCGTCGCGTGGCAATTGCAGGTGTGATGGCATATGAACCAGAAATTTTATGTCTCGATGAACCTGCAGCTGGACTAGATCCTGAAGGACAGAAGCAAATGTTTGAGATATTTAAGGATTACCAACGAGCTGGCCATACAGTTATTCTAATTTCACATAATATGGATGATATTAGTGAATATGCAGATGATATGTTAGTGCTTGATCATGGTCATTTAATAAAACATGCTAGTCCACAAGAGATTTTTTCTGATCAGGAGTGGGTAAAAAAACATTATCTAGATGAACCAGCAACTAGTAGACTAACTCGGGAGCTACAAAAAGGTGGTTTTCAATTTTCAGAGATGCCACTAACTATTGAGTCTTTAGTAAGTAAAGTTATAAATGAGTTAAAGAAGAAAGGAGACATGGATGAGTAAAATTATTATTGGACGCTATATTCCTGGTAATTCTATCGTTTATAAAATGGATCCTCGAGGAAAGATAATTGCAACATTTTTATTTATTGTTATTATCTTTCTGGCTAATAATTGGTTGTCCTACTTCTTTTTATCGATATTTACTTTACTTGCTGTTTGGGCAACAAAATTAAAGCCTAAAGTATTTTGGGATGGAGTAAAGCCGTTAATTTGGTTAATTCTATTTACTTCAGTTTTACAATTATTTTTTACTACAGGTGGAAAAGTTTACTGGCAGTGGGGAATCTTTAACATTAGTGAATATGGTATTCAGAATTCTATTTTTATCTTTATTCGTTTTGTAATGATTATTCTGATTTCGACAGTTCTTACTTTGACGACCACATCATTAGAAATTGCAGATGGAATGGAATGGATCTTAAAACCTCTTGGCTACCTGAAAGTTCCAGTAGCTCAAATTGCTCTTGTCATGTCCATTGCTCTTCGTTTTGTACCGACTTTATTAGACCAAGCTGTGCGAATTATGAATGCTCAGAGAGCACGTGGAGCCGATTTTAATAGTGGTGGTTTAATTAAAAGAATTCATTCGATTATACCCATTTTAATTCCTCTATTTATTAGTTCCCTAACTGTTGCAATTGATTTAGCAACGGCTATGGAAGCACGAGGTTATCGAGAAGGTGCAAAAAGGACCCGCTATCGAGTTTTAAAGTGGTCAAAGTATGATTGGATTAACTTAGGGTATTTTGCGCTATTGACGCTAATTTTATTGCTTACAAGGACGTATTAATTAATGACTACAAGATATAAATTAACCATGGCCTATGATGGTCATCTTTTTCATGGGTTTCAAATTCAACCGAATGAACGAACTGTCCAAGGGGTGATTGAAGAAGCATTAAAAAAGATGACTAAAGGAAAAAGAGTGGTAGTGCACGGATCTGGAAGAACTGATGCTGGTGTTCATGCTAAAGGACAAGTTATTCACTTTGACTATCCGGGAAAAGAAATCCCAGCTAAAAATATGATGCTTGCTTTAAATGCCCTCATGCCGATTGACACAGTTTTCTTTGAAAGTGAAATTGTTGATGAAGATTTTCATGTTCAATATTCAACTAAAGGAAAATGGTATAGATATGTAGTGGATCAACATCGTTTTACAGACCCTTTTAATCGTTTTTATACGGGCCACTATCCATATCCTTTAGATATTTCGCTAATGCAGCAGGCAGCTAAAGATTTGATTGGTGAACACGATTTTACTAGTTTTGCTGCTAGCGGTGGACAAATTGTGGATAAGGTGCGAACAATTTACTATGTGAATATTACGCCAGACCCGGATAAAAAGCAGATCATTTTTGATTTTATTGGAAACGGCTTTTTATATAACATGGTAAGAATTCTCGTTGGAACTCTATTAGAAATAGGCAATCAAAAAAGACCTGTTGACGATATACCAAGAGTTTTAAAGGCGAAAGACCGACAAGAAGTTCGAACTACTGCACCAGCCAGTGGATTATATTTACAACATGTTTTTTATGAAGATATTCCTAAAAAATATCGTTTGGACCTTAAAAAGGATTGACTTTTCAGGCAAAACGACGTAAATTAGTATACGTATGTTTGTCCACGATAGGCCCCGGAAACTTATTGTTTGTCAAACAGAAGAAAAACGGAGGAATTTAAAGTGCGTACTACCCCATTAGCTAAAACTAGTGATATTAAACGTAAGTGGTATGTTATCGATGCGACTGATGTTTCACTTGGTCGTTTATCAACTGCTGTAGCATCAATTTTAAGAGGTAAGAATAAGCCTCAATATACACCAAATGTTGATACTGGTGATTATGTTATTGTTGTTAACGCAGCTAAATTGAAGTTGACTGGTAAAAAAGCAACTGATAAGATCTACTACCGCCACTCAGATTACCGTGGTGGCTTAAGAGCTACTCCTGCCGGTGAATTATTAGCTAAGAACCCAGTAAGATTAGTTGAATTATCTGTAAAAGGCATGTTGCCAAAGAATACTCTTGGTCACCAAGAATTCATGAAGATGCATGTTTACGCTGGTGAAGACCACGAACACGCAGCACAAAAGCCTGAAAAGTTAGACATCAACGAATTAATCTAGGAGGTTTTAAATAATGGCACAACAAGCAGCTTACGCTGGAACTGGTCGTCGTAAAGATTCTGTTGCCCGCGTACGTTTAGTACCAGGTAACGGTCAAATTACCATTAACAAAGAAGACGTAACTAAGTACATTCCATACCCTAACTTGGTTCAAGATATGAAGCAACCATTAGCATTAACTGAAACTGAAGGTCAATACGACATTTTAGTTAACGTTAACGGTGGTGGTTTCTCAGGACAAGCTGGTGCAATTCGTTTAGGTATTGCACGTGCACTTCTTGAAGTTGACCCAGATTTCCGTGGTCCTCTTAAGAAGGCTGGCATGTTAACTCGTGACCCAAGAATGAAGGAAAGAAAGAAGCCAGGTTTGAAGAAAGCCCGCAAAGCTTCACAATTCTCAAAGCGTTAATATTTTATATTACGTTTTATGCAAAAGACATCTCGAAAGGGATGTCTTTTTTGTTTAGTATGAGAGAGAATACATTTAATCTTAATTACTAAAAAATTGTGAGTAGAAGTGAGGAAAATATTATGAACATGGATAAAAAAGATCTGAAAGAAGACCTATATGTTGCTTATAGTGTATGTTTTGTACTATTAGTAGCTTCTGTATTTTCTGATCTGATACCATGGTCATGGGTGCGTACATTCGTTAGAGTTGACTTTGGATTATCGTTAATAGATGCCCTTATTAATCAATGGAAGTATTTTAAATTGAGAAAAGACCTATTAAAATCATAGATAGCTGTGAAGTAAGACCTAAAGGTGAGATGCTTTTGGGTCTTTTTTCTGTCTAAATTTAATAAAAAAAGATAGATTGAATATTTCATAAAATAGTAATAATATTAAACATATCTTAATATTTTGGAGTAACACAAATGAACATTAAAGG
>DBFNNF010000074.1:0-8517 GCA_048407585.1 Lactobacillus johnsonii
CCAGAATAACAAAAATGATTGTATCACCATAGCCGAATTTATTTTTTAAATTCATTATTAAAAGAATTAAAATTATAGCAAATATTAATACCCATTCTATTAACTTGTAGTTTAAAAAGGCACGAGTAAGAACGATGATACAAATTAAGGGGAAAAGGAGAGAGATTGGAAAAGAGTGGTCAAAATAATCAAAGATACTAATCAGGAAAATAAAGGTAATGAATAAGTAGGAAGATTGATCAAGATAGGGATTTAAGGGCAAAAATGCAAGACCGCCGAGTAATTCACAATATAATGCTTCTATAGGAATAGGTGCATTGCAGAAAAAGCAATGTCCCTTATATCGTATAAATGAAAATATAGGAATTTGATTAAGAAGGGTAAGAGGAATTTTGCAACTATCACAGTGAGATTTCTCTGAGATGAAATTTTCCTGTCCAAAACGTTGTACGATTACTAACAAGTGGGAACCTATGATAGTTCCGAATATAAAATTAAGTCCATAAATGAATAATGTTGGCATTTTTTACCTCCAATATTTATATACGCAAAATTAAAAAAGTTTTTTTAAATTGTTTACTGAATTAAAAAATCGTGTTACACTAGCCATTGTGCTATTAAAAACATGATGTCCGTGAGGTCAGAAAAGAAACTCCCGGATGTGTGAACAATTTTAGGAGGAAATTTTAATGCCAACAATTAACCAATTGGTTAGAAAAGGCCGTCACTCAAAGACGACTAAATCTGATTCACCAGCTTTAAACTATGCTTACAACAGCATGAAGAAAAAGATGAACTACAACCCAGCACCTCAAATGCGTGGAGTTGCAACTCGTGTAGGTACTATGACACCTAAGAAGCCTAACTCAGCTTTACGTAAGTACGCTCGTGTTCGTCTTTCAAACTTAATTGAAGTTACTGCTTACATCCCTGGTATTGGTCACAACTTACAAGAACACTCCGTTGTTTTAATTCGTGGTGGTCGTGTAAAGGACCTTCCTGGTGTTCGTTACCACATCATTCGTGGTGCTTTGGATACTGCAGGTGTTGATGGTAGAAAACAAGGCCGTTCTAAGTACGGTGCTAAGAAGGGTTAAACAGTTAATAGGAGGGACTACTAATGCCTAGAAAAGGTAATATTGCTAAGAGAGATGTTTTAGCAGATCCAGTTTACAACTCTAAATTGGTTACTAAGTTAATTAACCACTTAATGATTGATGGTAAGAAAGCAAAGGCATCTTCAATTCTTTACGATGCTTTTGGTATTATTCAAGATAAGACTGGTAAGGAACCAGTTGAAGTTTTTGAAGAAGCAATGAACAATGTTATGCCAGTTTTGGAAGTTAAGGCTCGCCGTATCGGTGGTTCTAACTACCAAATCCCAGTTGAAGTTCGTCCAGAAAGAAGAACTACTCTTGGCTTAAGATGGCTTGTTTCATACGCACGTTTACGTAATGAACATACTATGGATGAACGTCTTGCAAATGAAATTATGGATGCTGCTAACAACACTGGTTCAGCAGTTAAGAAACGTGAAGACGTCCACAGAATGGCAGAAGCAAACCGTGCATTTGCTCACTACCGCTTCTAATCGTTAGTTTGTAAAAGGAGATTAATCTTATGGCTAACAAACGTGAATTCCCTTTGGATAAGACACGTAACATTGGTATCATGGCCCACATCGATGCCGGTAAAACTACTACCACTGAACGTATTTTGTACTATACTGGTAAGATCCACAAAATTGGTGAAACTCACGAAGGTGACTCACAAATGGACTGGATGGAAGAAGAAAAGGAACGTGGTATCACTATTACTTCCGCAGCTACTACTGCTCAATGGAAGGATTACAGAATTAACATTATTGATACCCCAGGACACGTTGACTTCACTATCGAAGTAGAACGTTCACTTCGTGTTCTTGATGGTGCCGTAACTGTTCTTGATGCTCAAGCTGGTGTTGAACCACAAACTGAAAATGTTTGGCGTCAAGCTGAAACTTACGGTGTTCCTCGTATTGTTTTTGTTAACAAGATGGACAAGATCGGTGCTGACTTCGATAAGTCCGTTAAATCATTACATGAACGTTTAAACGCAAACGCACAAGCTGTTCAAATGCCTATTGGTTCAGCAGACACTTTTGAAGGTGTTATTGACTTAATCAACATGGTTGCTGATGTTTATGATGAAGATAAACTTGGTTCAAAATGGGATACTATTCCAGTTCCTGATGAATATAAGGAAGAAGCTTTAAAGCGTCGTAACGAATTAATTGAAGCTGTTGCTGATGTTGATGATGGCATTATGGACAAGTACTTAGGCGGTGAAGAAATTTCTAACGACGAATTAAAGGCAGCTATCCGTAAAGCTACTTTAAACTTAGAATTCTTCCCAGTTTACGCAGGTTCAGCATTCAAGAACAAGGGTGTTCAAATGATGCTTGATGGTGTTGTTGATTACTTACCATCACCACTTGACGTAAAACCTTACGTTGCTCATGATCCTAAGACTGGTGACGAAGTTGAACTTATGGCTGACGATAAGAAGCCATTTGCAGCTTTAGCATTTAAGATTGCAACTGATCCATTTGTTGGTCGTTTAACTTTCATCCGTGTTTACACTGGTTCACTTCAATCAGGTTCTTACGTATTAAATGCATCAAAGAACTCTCGTGAACGTGTTGGTCGTTTGCTTCAAATGCACGCTAACTCAAGAACTGAAATTCCAGAAGTATTCTCAGGTGATATCGCTGGTGCTATTGGTTTGAAGAACACTACTACTGGTGACTCCTTAACTGATCCAGCTCACCCACTTATCTTGGAAAGTTTACAAGTTCCAGATCCAGTTATCCAAGTATCTGTTGAACCTAAGTCAAAAGCTGACCGTGATAAGATGGATGTTGCTTTACAAAAGCTTACTGAAGAAGACCCAACTTTCCGTGCTGAAACTAACCCAGAAACTGGTCAAACTTTGATTTCTGGTATGGGTGAATTACACTTAGACATCATGGTTGAACGTATGAAACGTGAATTTAACGTTGAAGCAACTATTGGTGAACCACAAGTTGCTTACCGTGAAACCTTCACTAAGGAAGCTAAGGCACAAGGTAAGTTTGTTCGTCAATCTGGTGGTAAAGGTCAATATGGTGATGTTTGGATCGAATTTACTCCAAATGAAGAAGGAAAGGGTTACGAATTCGAAGACGCTATCGTTGGTGGTGTAGTTCCTCGTGAATTTATTCCTTCAGTTGACCAAGGTTTACAAGAAGCTATGAAGAACGGTGTTCTTGCTGGTTACCCATTAATTGATGTTAAGGCTAAGTTATATGATGGTAGTTACCACGAAGTCGACTCATCAGAAGCTGCCTTCAAGGTTGCTGCATCTCTTGCTTTGAGAAATGCTGCTTCTAAGGCTGGTGCCGTTATTCTTGAACCTATCATGAAAGTTCAAGTAACTACTCCAGAAGAATACCTAGGTGATGTAATGGGTTCAATCACTGCACGCCGTGGTTCTATGGAAGGTATGGAAGATAGAGCTGGTGCTAAAGTAATCAACTCATTTGTTCCACTTTCAGAAATGTTTGGTTACGCAACTACTTTGCGTTCATCAACTCAAGGTCGTGGTACATTTACTATGGTATTTGACCACTACTCACCAACTCCTAAGTCTATTCAAGCTGACATCATCAAAAAACGTGGTGGCGAAGACGCTGAATAATTTTAATTAGAGAGTTAAAGAAAAGAGATATCGAAGGATATCTCTTTTTTTCTACGTAAAGTCAAGCACAATACAGGTTTTCATGTTTATTTTGAAATAAATCATCTAGTTTCTAAACAATTAGGTCATTTTTTTAGAGAATTAATCTAAGCCAAATAAGCCTATTATAATTGATTTTTTAATAGGCGAAAGTAGTATAATAAATTTGATCAATTAATTACGACAAAAGTCTTTTTGGTTATGTATGGCTACGTTGTAATCATATAGTTGATCGTTATTAATCAGGGCGTAAATAGTTCTGATTAATTTATGAATCGAAGCAATAGCTATCTTTTTGAACCCTTTGGTTTGAGAAGATAGCTTTTTGCTTTCATAATAATCAGCTATATGACAAGGTGAAGTTTTAGCGGCCTGATCAATTTGACCAATAGCTCGATAAAGAACTTTCCGTGCTACAGCATTGCCGTGTTTAGTAATGCTTAAACTTGAATCTATCTCACCAGATTGATAACGTCCTGGATCGATACCAATAAAGGCATTAATTTTGTTAGGATTACTAAATCTGCGTATATCACCAAGTTCACCTAAAACTCTAACTGCAGTAGTTTGAGCAATCCCCGGAATACTTTCTAAAATTTCTAAATCATGATTAGGGAGACTTTTAGCGATATTTACCATTTGAACTACTAAATCTTGTCTTTGATTACTTATATCAATTAAACGCTGAGCGTAATATCTCGCTTCATTAGATTCAACACTCTTACAAGGAGCTACAGGATAAGCTTTTCGTGCCAAATCAATAAGCTTTAAAGTAAACCTATCAGCCTTCTTCTCTTGAAAACCTGGTAATTTAAGTAAGTTATGATGAATCGTAAGTTTAGTTGAATCATTTACTAAGTCACAGTGTGGAAACATTTTAACAATAGACCAGTAATTAAACCCTTTACTCATACTAAATAAATCTTCAAGGTCTGGAAAAGTCAATTGAAGAACTTTATGGAGTCGATTTTTAGCCATAACAAGATCATTGGTTAATTGGTCATAGAATCTGCTTAAAGCATTTAGCTGATGATATTCTTGCTCTTGCAATTGGTTAACTGGATGATGGTAAAGTTTTTGAATCAAGGCTAAATGATAGGCATCAGTCTTATCAGTTTTATTATGTCTAAGACCAAGATCCATCTCTTTCTTAGCCTTTAACGGATTTAAAATGACATACTCATAACCATAGTCATCTAAGAAAGACTGCAATCTTTTACAATAAACACCAGTAGCTTCAAAAATAATTTGAGGGTGTTGAGTGAAGGCTTTTAGGTCTTTCAGTAACTCTAAAAAACCAGGACGATCATTAGTAATTGTTGTAATAGATTTACTATCATTGATTAATTCACAAACAGTTGATGTACTTTTACTTACATCAATACCAAAGATAACTTTCATTTTCAAAAACCTCCCAAAATATAGCAGTAAAGCCATTTTACTTAGGAAATCAGATCTAATTTTCTAAACTCGACATTAAATGTCCACATTCTTCGAAGAGATTGCATAATTTCTCAGTAAAACTGCCAGTTTTATATACGACGTCAAGCATCTAAAAGACCGATGACATAAGGTTTTACTACTATTTTAAATTTTACGGCTAAAACAAAAAATAGTGAATCAGCTATCCCGTCGGATAATCGATTCACTATTTAGCTTAGAATGTTTTGTATAAAAAAATAAAATAAAATGCTGAGAAAGCTTGCTATTTAAGGAAAGACACAGTACAATAGTAAACGTGCGAAAATATTGGAGGGGTATACCCCGCGCACAAAAGCAATGCTTTGACGCAAAAGGTTGCGGCACACCAGGCTGCATTGCCACAGAGGTGAGTCGGTAATTTTTGCCGAGCTAGTCATCTTTTAAAGAAGACGAAGGAGGTTATTAGATGGCAAGTCAACAAATTCGTATTAGATTAAAGTCATACGAACATGGTATTCTCGATGAATCAGCTGCTAAGATTGTAGCTACTGCTGAAAGAACAGGCGCACAAATTTCTGGTCCTGTTCCACTACCTACGGAAAGAACTTTATTCACTGTTTTACGTTCACCACACAAGAACAAGGATTCACGTGAACAATTTGAAATCCGTACACACAAGCGTTTAATTGATATTTTGAATCCAACACCTAAGACTGTTGATTCATTAATGAAGCTTGATTTACCAAGCGGCGTTGATATCGAGATTAAATTATAATTTAAAACATATATGGAGGTGTAATCATGACCAAAGGAATCTTAGGAAGAAAGGTCGGTATGACTCAAATCTTCACTAAAAACGGTATTTTGGTTCCTGTAACTGTTATCGAAGCAACCCCTAACGTTGTTTTACAAGTTAAAACTAACGAATCAGACGGTTACGAAGCAGTTCAAGTAGGTTACCAAGATATGCGTGAAGTATTGAGCAACAAGCCTGCCAAAGGTCATGCTGCAAAAGCAAAGACTTCACCTAAGCGCTTCATTCGGGAAATCCGCGATGTCGAGCTTAAGGACTACGAAGTCGGCTCAGAAATCACGGTGGACTCATTTAGTGAAGGTGACGTAGTTGACGTTACTGGAACTACAAGAGGTCATGGTACTCAAGGTAACATCAAGCGTTGGGGCCAATCAAGAGGTCCAGAAACTCACGGTTCAAGATACCACAGAATCCCAGGTTCAATGGGTTCAATCATTAACCGTGTACCTAAGGGTAAAAAGTTACCTGGTCACATGGGTGGCAAGAAAGTTACCGTACAAAACTTAGTAATTGAAAAAGTTGTACCTGAAAAGAACGTACTTTTAATTAAGGGTAATGTTCCAGGTGCAAAGAACTCATTAATTTTTGTAAAATCTGCTGCTAAAGCTGCTAAATAGGAAGGAGGACTATAATGGCTAATTTAGAAATTATCGATCAAAAAGGTAAGTCTGCAGGTAATGTAGATTTAAATGAAGAAATCTTCGGTATTGAACCTAATGAAAGTGTTGTTTTTGATGCTATCATTAGACAAAGAGCTGGTAAGCGTCAAGGTACTTCTGCTGTAAAGAACAGATCAGCTGTTCGTGGCGGTGGTAAGAAGCCTTGGAGACAAAAAGGTACTGGTCGTGCTCGTCAAGGTTCTATTAGAGCTCCACAATGGCGTGGTGGTGGTACTGTATTTGGCCCAACTCCTCGTTCATACAAGATGGATATGCCTCGTAAAGCACGTCGTTTAGCTATGAAGTCAGTTCTTTCCCAAAAAGTTGCTGACAATGATCTAATCATTCTTGATCAATTAACTTTAGAAGCACCTAAGACTAAAGAATTAAAAGCTATCTTAGATAATGCTAATGTTTCTGGTAAGGTTTTAGTTGTGTCTGATGATAAGAATGTTCAATTATCAGGTAAGAACCTTCCAAAAGTGAAAGTTGTACCTGTTAATGGCTTAAATGTTGTTGATGCGGTTGACTACCAAAAACTTGTATTAACTCAAGACGCTATTAAGAGAATTGAGGAGGTTTTGGCATAATGGATGCACGTGATATCATCTTACGGCCTGTAGTTACCGAAAAATCCATGAACTTAATGGATGATAAAAAGTATACTTTTGATGTGCTTGTATCAGCTACCAAGACTCAAGTTCGTAATGCAATCGAAGAAATTTTTGATGTAAAAGTTAAAAATGTTAACATTATGAACGTTCGCGGTAAAGAAAAGAGAGTTGGTCGTTACACTGGTAAGACTGCTCGCCGTAGAAAAGCAATCGTTACTTTAACTGAAGATTCTAATGACATTAAGATCTTCAATGATAATAAAGAAAATTAGTAAATAGGAGGTCAGTCAATTGGCAATTATCAAATATAAGCCAACTACAAACGGCAGACGTAATATGACTTCTTCCGACTTTGCTGAAATTACCAAGAAAAAGCCTGAAAAGACTTTACTTGAATCTCAAAGTCATACTGCTGGTCGTAACTCATACGGTCATATTACTGTTAGACACCGTGGTGGTGGTCACAAACAAAAATACCGTATCATTGACTTCAAGCGTAACAAGGATGATGTAAAAGCAGTTGTTAAGGCTATCGAATACGATCCAAACAGAACTGCTAATATCGCTCTTCTTCACTACACTGATGGTATTAAAGCTTACATTTTAGCACCTAAGGGTCTAAAAGTTGGTGCTGTTGTTGAATCTGGTCCAAATGCTGATATTAAGCCAGGTAATGCATTACCATTATCTGCTATTCCAGCTGGTACTGAAATTCACAATATTGAATTAAAGCCTGGTAAAGGTGGACAATTAGTAAGAAGTGCTGGTACTGTTGCACAAGTTCTTGGTAATGATGGTAAGTACACTTTAGTTAGACTTCAAAGTGGTGAAGTTCGTAAGATTTTATCAACTTGCCGTGCTACTATCGGTTCTGTTGGTAATGAACAACACTCATTAATTCAATTAGGTAAAGCTGGTCGTAGTCGTTGGTTGGGTAAACGTCCACAATCTCGTGGTTCCGTAATGAACCCTAACGATCACCCACATGGTGGTGGTGAAGGTCGTGCTCCAGTAGGACGCAAGAGCCCAATGACACCTTGGGGTAAACCTGCACTTGGTGTTAAAACTCGTAAGAGTAAAAAGAAAAGTGAAAAGCTTATTGTAAGTAGGAAGAAAAAATAGGAGGGTACTATGGCAAGAAGTTTAAAAAAAGGACCATTTGTTGATGAATCATTAATGAAAAAGGTTCAAGAAATGAATAAAAATAATAAGAAAACTGTTATTAAGACTTGGTCAAGAAGATCTACTATTT
>DBFNNF010000075.1:0-1444 GCA_048407585.1 Lactobacillus johnsonii
GGGCTCAGTCTGAAAACTTGGGGGATTAATTTTTGTCAATTCCCTTCATGCATATACCTTTGCTAGCCTAAAAAGGAAGAAGCTCATATCCACTACTCCTCTAAATGATGCCCTAAATGCTTTGATTTTAGCATTAAATGCTTCCGCTGCTGCATTTGTACTCCTGTTCACAAAGAAGTTCAGAATCCTTTCATAATGATTCTCAATAGAGTTTGCTACTGTTGTGAATGTATCGTATCCATATTCTTCAATCTTATTATACCATAGTGCCAGCTTTGCTCTTGCTACATCCTTGTCATAGTTTGTGGAAAAGATCTTTCCCAACTCCAATGAGTAGTAATATACGTGCTTAATATCTTCAAACTGCTTGAAAAGTAATTCTGCCCTGATTTTCTGACTCTTGGTCCATTTATCAGGTGATTTAAATAATAAATATCTGCTTCTGGCCAATAATTGCCTGAGTGTATCTCCGTTTTCGAGTTCTTCTGCTTTATATACTTCCCCCTTCTCTTTTGCCGCTTTCATAGCTTTATTCTCCTCTTTTATCACTTGCCATCTATATGTAATGCGCAACTCTTGTACAGCTTCGTATACAAGTTTTTGTACATGAAACCTATCAATCACCTGCATGGCACGTGGAAAGCACGTTTTGGCAATCTTTTGCATGCTCCCTGCCATATCCAGTGTAATTTCTTTGACCTGATTACGCAGCTCCTGTGGCATCTTTGTAAGTACCGCAATGATATCATCGGTTTTAGTGCCCTGAATTACAGCTATAATAGAACCTTTCCTACCTCGCTTATCTCTATTTATTAAGATGGTATAAAGATCTCCCTTACTTAAAGCCGTTTCGTCAATACATAGGTGATAACCCATATTCTTTGGATAAAGGATATACTCTTGGGCATGTGCTCTCTGATCCCAATTCTGGAAGTCACTCAGGTGGTCTTTATATTGGCTTTGAAGCTGTTTGCCATCCATACAGTAATGCTCAGCTACACTTTGGCAGCTAACGGCGTGATTATCTAAGTAATTCTTTTAAAAAAGCACCGAACTCAGCGGTTATGCGAGTACCGGTGGCTACCAAACTCCAGTCACGACTATATGTCTGCCCAGTGGAGGGATCTTCCCAGCGACGACGCTTGATACGTAAATAAACGGCTTTACCACGGATAGGGAAGTCCTGAACTTCAATCTCAGGGAGGAAACCTTTTGAGTGAAGATGGAGATCAGAGTACTCAGCAGGAATAGTGGCTTTCTCCTCTAAATAAAGAATAAAGCAAGTATCCTGAGAAACATGATTGACTAGGGTAAAGTAATCAAGGATTCCTGAAGGCAAGAACAAGCTTAAAGAAGCAACAGGATCAATCGTTTGGGAAGAGGATGTTTTCATGATGCAAAAATAAGAATTTTAACGCAATCCCCCAAGGTTTCAGACTGAGCC
>DBFNNF010000076.1:0-8606 GCA_048407585.1 Lactobacillus johnsonii
ATTATATGAACAAAGATTAAAACTTAATGAAGGCAAACCTCGTTTTGACCTTCATGATGGTCCTCCATTTGCTAATGGTAATATTCACATGGGACACTCTTTAAATAAGATCTCAAAGGATATTATCGTTCGTTTCAAAAATATGAATGGTTACTATGCTCCTTATGTTCCTGGATGGGATACTCATGGACTTCCAGTTGAACAACAATTAGCTAAAAAGGGCGTTGACCGTAAAACAATGGATCGGGCTAAATATAGAGAACTTTGTCGCCAGTTTGCGGAAGAACAAGTTCAAAAACAAATGGCCGACTTCAAACGCTTAGGAGTAATGGCTGATTGGGATCACCCTTACATTACCTTACAACCAAAATTTGAAGCTGAAGAAATTAGAGTCTTCGGTGAAATGTTTAAAAAAGGTTATATCTATAAGGGTAAGAAGCCTGTTTACTGGTCTTGGTCAAGTGAATCCACTTTAGCTGAAGCTGAAGTTGAATATCATGACATTAAATCACCAAGAATCTACGTTGCTTTTCCAATTAAAGATGGAAAGGGTATTCTAGATTCAGATACTTCATTAGTAATCTGGACTACTACTCCTTGGACTATTCCAAGTAATGTCGGAATTACTGTAAATCCTAAATTTGATTACTCAGTAGTTGAAGTTGACGGTAAAAAGTATGTTATTGGAGCAGATCGTTTAGCAGCAGTAGCAGAAGATTTAGGTTGGAAAGACTACAAAGTTCTTAAGACCTTAAAAGGTACTGACTTTGATAGAATGACTTACCAACATCCACTTTATGATGTAACTGGTCTTGTGATGAATGATACTTATGTTACTGATGATGACGGTACTGGCTTAGTTCACAATGCTACTGGTTTTGGTGAAGATGACTACAATGTTGGTCGTCGCTATGGTTTACCAGTATTTAGTCCAATGGATGCACAAGGTAGATTTACTAAAGAAGTACCTGATCCAGACTTAGTGGGAATGTTTTATGATGATGCTAACAAAGTGGTTGCTGATAAGCTTGAAAAAGCTGGCGCACTCTTAAAGCTTAGCTTCTTTACTCACTCATATCCACATGACTGGCGTACTAAGAAACCTGTTATTTACCGTGCAACTACTCAATGGTTTGCTTCAATTGACAAATTTAGAGATCAAATTTTAGCAGAAATTGAAAAAGCTAATTTCATCCCTGCATGGGGTAAGACCCGTCTTTACAATATGATTAAAGATCGTGGTGATTGGGTAATTTCTCGTCAACGTGCATGGGGTGTACCACTTCCAATTTTCTATGCAGAAGACGATACTCCAATTGTTACTCCAGAGACTATTGAACATGTTGCTCAAATCTTTGAAAAAGAAGGTTCTAATGCTTGGTACACTCATACTGCAGAAGAACTACTTCCAGAAGGATTTAAGTCAGAACATTCACCAAATGGTAAGTTTAGAAAAGAAACTGATATCTTAGATGTTTGGTTTGATTCTGGTTCTTCTTGGGCTGGTGTAATGCAAGAGCGTGATGGTTTAGGTTTCCCAGCAGATTTATATCTTGAAGGTAGTGACCAATACCGTGGTTGGTTTAACTCAAGTTTAATTACTTCAGTTGCTGTAACTGGTAAAGCTCCATATAAGCAAGTTTTATCTCAAGGTTTTGTTTTAGACGACAAGGGACATAAGATGTCTAAATCATTAGGTAATGTAATTTCGCCTAATGATGTAATCAAGCAAATGGGTGCAGAAATTATTCGTTTATGGGTTGCTGGAGCAGATACTACTTCTGATGTAGCAGTTTCTCAAGACATTTTACGTCAATCTGCTGAAAGCTACCGTAAGATTAGAAATACTATGCGTTTCATGCTTGCTAACACTTCTGACTTTGATCCTAAGGAAAACGCAATTGCTTATCCAGATATGTCCGGTGTAGATCAATATATGGAAATCAAGTTAAATCGCTTGATCGAAGAGGCAATTGAAGCATACAATAAGTTTGATTTTAATAGTGTTTATAAGAAAGTATTTAGCTTCATTTCTAATGACCTATCTGCCTTTTACTTAGACTTTGCTAAGGACATTCTTTACATTGATCCTGAAGACAGTGAAACTCGTCGTTCAATGCAAACTGTAATTTATGATGTTTTAGTTAAGTTAACTAAATTGATGACACCAATTCTTCCACATACTATGGAAGAAGTTTGGGGTTACCTTAAGGAACCAGAAGAATACGTTCAACTTGCTAATATGCCAGAAGTAGATCATTTTGCTAATGAGGATGAAGTTTTAGCAGATTGGAACGCCTTTATGAAAGTTCGTTCAGATGTTTTGAAGGCACTTGAGGAAGCACGTAATGCTAAGGTAATTGGTAAGTCATTTGAAGCGCACGTTACTCTCTACCCAACTGAAGAAACGAAGGCACTTCTCGATAAATTAAACGCTAATATCAGACAAATTTTGATTGTTTCTGATTTAACTATTAGTGATGAAGAAGCACCTGAAAATGCTGAGAAATTGCCAACTGCATCCATTGTAGTGGAACATGCTGCTGGTGAAGTTTGTCCAAGATGTCGTCGTACTACAACAGATGTTGGTAGTGACCCACGTTTCCCAGAATTATGTGCGCGCTGTGCAGCTATCGTTGCTGAAAACTTTCCTGAAGCAGAAAAAGAAGGTTTAGAAAAATAATGCGTAAAGGTACTGTTAAACAATTTGATCCAAACTCTGCGTATGGATTTATTGAGGATGATTTGACTCATTCATCTTACTTTGTTTTTTATAAATCAATTAAAGAAGAAGGTTATAAGAAACTGAATGTAGGTCAAAGAGTTCGTTATCAATTAGCGCAAGGAAAAAAGGGTCTACAATGTATCAACGTTTATGTTGATCATGACTAAAAGGAGAAATTAAGTGAATCTGAGAGAAACTGAAATCTCAAATAAACCTATTTTCGAAGGTAAACTTATTGATTTAAATGTTGAAACTATTAGTTTACCTAATGGAAAAACAGCTACTCGTGAGATAGTGAAGCATCCCGATGCTAGTGCTGCAATTGCCATCAATGACGAGAAAAAAATGCTTCTTGTAAAGCAATGGCGTGAGCCCATTAAACAATTAACTTTGGAGATTCCTGCGGGTTTAATTGATGAGACAGACGCTTCGCCTCTTGATGCAATGAAAAGAGAGCTGAATGAAGAGGGTGGCTACAAGGCCGAGTATTGGGAAAAGGTAAGTGAATTTTATACATCTGTTGGTTTTTGTGATGAAAAAATTCATTTATTCTATTGTGATACTTTGTCAAAAATTGAAAATAAACGTCCTCTTGATGAAGATGAATTTTTAACTCAAGAATGGTACAGTCTGCCCGAATTAAAACAGTTAATTGCTTCTGGAGAAATTATGGATGCAAAAACTGTAATGGCAATTACATTTTGGGAAAATATGATTTTAACAGGAAATCAAAGTAATGACTGAAAAACGAGCAGATTATCGTAAAAAACAACAAAAAGAAAAAGTAAGCAAAATTTTCGATAATTTTAAACGATTGAAGAAAGATAGGCATCAAACTGATGCGAGTGATCAAAAAGTTGAGGTTCAAGATTCTTCAAAATTTGAATCAAGAGAGGATCTCGCAAATCGTGCTTTAAAAGAAAAGCGTGAAGATAAGGTTGATCGTTTAAAAAAGCGTCTGAACTATGCCATTTTAATTGTTGTTGTTTTATTAGTTATAGTTTTGTTCGCTTTGTTTAAACTTTAGATTTAGAGGTAAAAAATGAAAATCGCAATTATTGTCCCAATGGAAGAAGAAGCAGAATTCTATAAAAAGCATTTTAAGTCTGAAAATAAAGAAGTCTTTGGCACAACTGAATTCGATCATTTTTCAGTAAATGGAAATGACATTTACCTAGGATTAAGTGGAATTGGTAAAGTTAATGCAGCCATGAATTTGACTAGCTTGTTAACTAAAGAAGATATCGACGTAATTTTTATGACTGGCTCTGCTGGGTCATTACAAGACGATGTAAAGAGAAAAGATTTAATTTTACCTAATAAGTTTATGTACTATGATGCACATAATACTAGTGCAGGTAACTATGTAGAAGGACAAATTCCGCAAGAGCCTGCAGGCTATCCTCTGAATAATTCATTTCGTACAAAATTTGCAGCATATTTAAAGGAACATGATATTCCTTTTAAAGAAGGATTGATTGTAACTGGAGATAGTTTTATTGCTTCTGAAGCACAAAAAGATGAGATTAAAAAGAATTTCTCTGACGCATTGGGAGTAGAAATGGAAGGAGCTGCTTTTGCACAAGTAGCTAGACATTTTAATACTCCATTGGTTGCAATTCGTGCTATTTCAGATAATGGAGATGCTAATGCTGACACTGACTTTGATAAATTCGTCAAGGAAGTTGGAGCAAAAGCTGCAAGCTTAATTGCATCCTATCTTGAAGAAACAGTTTTAGATTAAACGATTAATAGACTAAGTTCATCGTAACTTAGTCTATTTTTATGTTAAAATAAAAGAGCCACTTCCAAAATGTAAGGAAAGTAAAGAGGTTATAAGATAATATGACTAGGAAAAATGTATACTTAGATAACGCGGCAACTACGCCAATGGATCCAAAAGTTATTGAAAAAATTAGTAGTGAAATGGCTGATGATTTTGGCAACGCTTCTAGTCAACACGCATTTGGTCGTAAGGCACGTCATGTAGTTGAAACAGCTCGTCATCAACTAGCAGAAACAATTAATGCCCAGGATAAAGAAATAATTTTTACTAGTGGTGGCTCAGAAAGCAATAATACTGCTATTTTTGGTACAGTACGTGCTAGAAAAGATATTGGTAAAAAAATTATTACTACTAAAATTGAGCATCCTTCTGTCTTAAATCCTATGAAACGCTTAGCTCAAGAAGGATACAATATTGTATATCTTGCTGTGGATGAAACTGGCCATATTAATTTAGACGACTTGAAGAGAGAGTTAACACCAGATACAATCTTAGTTTCTATTATGGCAGTTAATAATGAAGTCGGATCAATTATGCCGCTAAAAGAAATTGGTGAATTAGTAAAAGATTCTAATGCATATTTTCATGTAGATGACGTACAAGGCTTCGGAAATATTGAAATTGATGTTAAAGAAATGAACATCGACTTATTATCAACTTCTGCTCATAAAGTTAATGGACCAAAGTTTTTAGGGTTTCTTTATGAAAAAGACGGCCTAAAAGTAAGCAATCTCCTTTTAGGAGGAGAACAAGAGACTAAACGTCGTCCAGGAACGGAAAATGTACCCGGAATTGCTGGCTTTGGTATAGCTGCTCAAGAACTAAATGAAATGGACAAGCAGAAGCTGCAAGAGAAGTACCAAAAGTTTCAAAAAATAATTTTGGATGAACTTGATAAAAAACAAATTGATTATGAAATTAATGGTACTCTTGAAGGCTCAGTATCCCACCACGTTTTGAACTTATGGTTAAAGGGTGTAGGTACTTACTCTGCCCTCACTAATTTAGACTTAAGTGGATATGCTGTTTCTGGTGGGTCTGCATGTACAGCCGGTTCTCTTACTCCTTCACATGTCTTACAGGCAATGTATGGAGAAGATTCACCAAGAATTGCGGAATCAATTAGAATTAGCTTTGGTAGATTTAATACTGAAGAAGAAATTCAAGAATTTGCAGCAGATTTAGTTAAGATGTGCAAGCGTCTAGCTCAATAGTAAACTTATTTTTTTGAGTATTTGTCTTAAGGTATAATAATAGTAAAATCATATACTTGACACTTACAAAAAATAAGATAATAATATTGAGAGTGATATTTTTATGGCAAATACAGTAATTATTAACGGCGATAATCGGAAATTTACGATTAATCCTGAAATTAAGCGTTACGCATTGATTGATGCAGGTTTCACAAAAACTAAAAGAGGTAATTTCATGTATAAGCATCCCTTATATAATGAGTCCCCTTATAATGCTACCTGTCAATTAAAGCTAACAATTAATGAAGATCTAGATCATTTAACAATGGTAGTAACAGATACTAATGGGTTGCAAAAGGTTAATATTTTTAAGAATAAACAACTAGCGCCAATGGTTGAACTGCTTAACTTCATTTTAAAGGATCTTGAGGATCGCCAAATTATTGCACCTTGCTAAAAGGAGAAAAGGATAAAATGGTAGATAACAGCAAAATTAGAGTCGTTGTTGGTATGAGTGGTGGAGTTGATTCTTCAGTTTCTGCACTTTTACTCAAACAACAAGGCTTTGATGTTGTCGGCGTCTTCATGAAGAATTGGGATGATACTGATGATTCCGGAGTTTGTACGGCAACTGAGGATTACGAAGATGTAAAAAAAGTTGCAGATGAAATCGGTATTCCTTACTATTCTATTAACTTTGAAAAGGATTACTGGGAGCGCGTATTTGAATATTTCTTGGATGAATATAAAAAGGGCAGAACTCCAAATCCTGATGTAATGTGTAATAAAGAAATAAAATTTAAATCTTTCCTAGATTTCGCAATGGATTTAGATGCGGATTATATTGCAATGGGACACTATGCAGCAACTAGAGTTGACGACAACGGTGTTGTTCATATGATGCGTCCAAAGGATGGCAATAAGGATCAAACTTACTTTTTAAGCCAACTCTCACAAGATCAATTGAAGAAGGTAATTTTCCCACTTGCTAATTTAACTAAGCCACAAGTGCGTGAAATTGCTATTGCTTCAGGTCTAGCAACTGCTAAAAAGAAAGATTCTACAGGAATTTGTTTCATCGGTGAACGTAACTTTAGAAAGTTCTTGAGTGAATTTTTACCAGCTCAATCAGGAAAAATGGTTACTCCAGATGGAAAAGTTGTTGGTGAGCACGCTGGTTTAATGTACTACACTATTGGTCAAAGATCCGGCCTTGGTTTAGGTTCAACTAAGGAATCAACTGATCCATGGTTTGTAGTAGGTAAGGACCTAAAGAAGAACGAGCTAATTGTTGAACAAGGATACGACAGCAAGCTTTTATATGCTACTAGTCTAGATGCAAGTGGTGTATCATTCTTTACAGGCCAACCAGATCATGACGTTGATTTGAAGTGTACTGCTAAGTTTAGATACCGCCAACCTGATGTTGGTGTGACTATGCACTACCGTGCAAAGGATAATACAGTTCATGTTGAGTTTGATGAGCCAGCACGTGCTGTTACTCCTGGACAAGCCATTGTGTTCTACAATGGTGAAGAGTGCTTAGGTGGAGCTACAATTGACCGTGCATACCAAAACGAAAAGCAATTACAACTAGTATAGTTTAAAAGAAGTCTCTTTGAGGCTTCTTTTTTAGTTTTATAAACTGTTATTTTCTCCGCTGAAAACTTATAATCGTAATAAAAGTGGAGGGATAAGCAAATTATGCAATTATATTTTGTAAGACATGGAAAAACAAAATGGAACTTAGAAGGACGCTATCAAGGTGGTAGTGGTAATTCACCTCTTTTGCCTGAAAGTTACGAAGATATCAAAAAGTTAGCTGGATACTTAAAAGGAACAAAGTTTAGAGCTTTTTATTCTAGTCCTTTACAGCGCGCATTAACAACTGCAGTAATGCTTAGAAATGATATGGGAATTACTGTACCAGTCATTGTTGACGACCGTTTAAAGGAGTTCAATTTAGGGGATCTGGAAGGAATGAAATTTGTTGATGCTGAAAGTAAATATCCAGATCAAATAAAAGCATTTCGGTATTTTCCTGATCGTTATGATCCATCAACTTTCCATGGTGAAAATTTTGACCATATGATAGAACGTGGAAAGAAATTGATTACTGATATTGTAAAAAGATATCCTAATAAGGATGACAAAGTATTATTAGTAAGTCATGGGGCTGCTTTGTGTGCCTTAATTAGAACTCTAGAGGGGTACGATATTGCCGATATTAGAAAGCGTGGCGGCTTAACTAATACAAGTCTTACCATTCTTGATACAGAAGATCGTGGAAAGACTTTTGATGAAGTAGTGTGGAATGAAACAAGCTACCTAGATCGAAAAATTACTAGTAGGGATACAATTTAAAATGGATAAAAAGATAGCCAACTTATATGATGCTGGCAACGTAGATAAAGCTATACATTTATTAATTGAAAAGATAAATAAGGATCCCAAAGATATCGAAAATTATTTACAGCTTTCAACTTATTTAATTGAACAAAATGCTGCTGATCAGGCGTTAGAATTATTAGAAAAAGCTCGTGGCCTTGTTAAGCATCCTGAAGATCTAACCTATAACATTGCTGTCTGCTACTACATGCAAGGAGATTTTGCCAAGTCGCTTGCCTTGCTTAACTCGATGGCAGATGATGAAGAGACAATGTATCAAAAAGCTTTGATCTTTATGAAATTAGGGCAGTATCAAAAGGCACTAGCCTATGCCTTAACTTTAAAGAATCAGGATGAACGAACTTTAGAATTAATTGGTGATATTTGGCTTAGTTTGGGCGACTTAAAATCTGCAAATCAGACTTATAATAAAATTTCAGAAGACCAAAGAAATGCAAAAGTTAATTTTTTATTGGGGTTAACTTTATTTGATACTAATCCTGATGAAGCA
>DBFNNF010000077.1:0-1557 GCA_048407585.1 Lactobacillus johnsonii
TGGTGAGAAGACTGTAACCGGTGAAGTAATTGATGGTGCTCACGCAAGTGATTTGAACCAAATAATTACTAGAACAATTAACGTAACTAACCCAGATGGAACTAAGAGTACAGAAGTTCAAACTGCAAAGATTTACCGTGATGCAAGTTACGATAATGTAACTGGTGAAGTAACTTATGGAGAGTGGTCAACGGCAAAGTGGAGTGAATTTACTCCAAAGAAGATTAATGGCTACACTCCAAATGAAGCAGTGGTTCCTGCAATTGAAGTTAAAGACGGTCAAAAAGATGAGACTGTAGATATTACTTACACAGCTAATGAACAAAGTGGAATAATTTCTTACCAAGATAAAGCTGGTAATGAGATTAGCACTACTCCACTTAGCGGCAAGACTGGAGAAACAGTAACAGTTACTCCCGAAATTCCAGCAGGATGGGAATTAGTTCCAGGCCAAGAGATTCCAAAGACTGTCACTGCTACAGCAGAAGGAATTCCAACTGTAGTAATTAAGGTTGAGAATTCAACTATTATTGTTACTCCAGAAACACCTGAAAAAGATATTCCAAATGGAAAAGTACCTGGCAATCCAAGTAAGATCTACCCTGAAATGGAAAAACTTGAAGTAGCTCCAACTCGTACTATCATCCTTATAAAACCGGACGGTAGCAGAAAAACTATTATCCAGAAGGTCATCTTTATTAGAACTGCTACATTCAATGAAGTAACGGGCAAAATAACCTATAGTGCATGGAAATTAAGTAATTCTGATGATCATGAAGCTATCTGGGAAGCTTATGAACCAATGAGTATTTCAGGATACACGGTTATGAGTGTAAACCAAGAAAAGGTTACGCCGGATACAGCTAATACTCAGCTAGAAATTACTTATATTCCAATTAATCGTCCTGCAGTACCTGCAACTCAAACAATTCATTTTGTTGATGAAAAAGGTAAATTAGTTGAGAGTAAAATCTACACTGGAAAATTAGGTGAGATTATTTCTGTTAGCCTATCGGTTCCTAAGGGTTACAGTTTAAGGAATGGTCAATCATTACCAACACAAATTACAATTGAAAATGGTACGATAACCATTAATCTAAAATCAGAAAGTAAGAATCCTATTCCTAACTCTGATAACAACCAGAAACCTTCGGTAACACCAAATACTCCTAATGCTCATACTGATAAAAATAATTTATCTTCAAAAGATAATAAAGTTGTTAAGTCTCATGGAGAAAAATTAATAAATACTAACCATGTTGACCACGTTGTTATTAATCAGAAAGCCACAGGAAAGGACACAAAGGCTTCATCACAAACTTATGGTGAAAAGCATTTTGAAAGCAGACATATGCTTCCACAAACTGGTGCACATTCTGAAAATCCAATTTTTGCAGCTTTAGGTATGTTAGCAGCAGGCTTAGGTTTATTCGGCTTAAGTGATCGGAGAAAGAAAAAGGATAAATAGGATAAAAAGGATAAATAGTGATACTTATTACTGAAAAATAAAAGGAATGAGAGTAACGAAAGAAGCAAGCAAAATTAGCTAGCTTCTTT
>DBFNNF010000078.1:0-3574 GCA_048407585.1 Lactobacillus johnsonii
GGAGGAATTTATTATGAAAAAAATACCATATAGAACATATTTAACAGAGGAGCAAATGCCAAAGCAATGGTATAACTTAAGAGCTGATATGAAAGAATTACCAGAGCCAATGCTTAATCCACAAACAATGAAACCTGTAAAAAAAGAAGATTTATTACCTATTTTTTGTGAGGAGCTAGTAGAACAAGAATTAAATAATGAGAAGAGATATTATGACATACCAAAAGAGATTTTAGATATGTATAGAATTTATAGACCATCTCCATTAATAAGAGCATATAATTTGGAAAAAGCTTTGGGAACACCAGCAAAAATATATTATAAATTTGAGGGAAACAATACTTCAGGAAGTCATAAATTGAATTCTGCAATAGCACAAGTATATTATGCAAAAAAGCAAGGTGTTAAGGGAGTTACTACTGAAACAGGTGCTGGACAATGGGGAACTGCACTAGCAGAAGCATGTTCATATTTTAAATTACCATTAACGGTATATATGGTTAAAGGTTCATATAACCAAAAACCATTTAGAAAAGCTATAATGCAAACTTTTGGAGCAAATGTTATAGCTAGTCCAAGCAACACTACAGAAGCAGGAAGAAAAATACTAGAAAAAGATCCAGATACAACAGGAAGTTTAGGATGTGCTATTTCAGAGGCAGTTGAAACAGCTGTGTCAAGAGAAGGATACAAATATGTTTTAGGGTCAGTATTAAATCAAGTAATTCTTCATCAATCAATAATAGGATTGGAAGCAAAAAAAGCAATGGAGATTTTAGGAGAATATCCTGACATAGTTATAGGCTGTGCAGGAGGAGGATCAAATCTTGGAGGTTTAATAGCTCCATTTATGCAAGATAAATTACTTGGTAAAGCAAACCCAAAATTCATAGCAGTTGAACCTGCTTCTTGTCCTTCATTAACAAGAGGAAAATATGCTTATGATTATTGTGATACAGGAAAAATGACACCTTTAGCAAAAATGTACACTCTAGGTTGTGAGTTTATTCCATCTCCAAATCATGCAGGAGGACTAAGATATCATGGAATGTCTCCTATAGTTTCAAAACTTTACCACGATGGATATATAGATGCTGTATCTGTAGAACAAACAGAAGTATTTAAAGCTGCAATATTTTTTGCTAAAAATGAGACAATATTACCAGCTCCAGAGTCTGCACATGCAATAAAAGCAGCTATTGATGAAGCTTTAAAATGTAAAGAAACAGGAGAAGAAAAAACAATTTTATTTGGACTAACTGGAACAGGATATTTTGATATGACAGCATATAGCTCATATATTGAACATACAATGGGAGATTATATTCCAACAGATGAAGAACTTAAAAAATATGCAAATGAACTACCAAAAGTATAAAAATATCTAAAAAAGTGGAAAATATACGATATAATGTGGATAATATGTTGACAATTAACATAAAATGTTGTAAAATATGATGTATAAGCTATTTTCAAAAGATGATAGTTTATGCGCACATTGACAACAATATATAAACCATGAAAGGAGTGTTCTTTATGAACAAAAAAACCATTCTTAGCGGAATCCAGCCTTCTGGTGTTCTGACTCTTGGCAACTATTTGGGTGCCTTGAGAAACTGGGTAACGATTCAGCATGAATACGATTGCAAGTTTTTCATTGCTGATTTGCACTCAATTACCGTTCGCCAGAACCCGGAAACCCTGCGTGAAAACACAAAGAAAGCTGTTATGCAGTACATTGCTTGCGGATTGGATCCTCAGGTAAATACTATCTTTGTGCAATCACATGTTCACGAACATGCAGAGCTTGCATGGATTTTGAACTGCTCTACCTATATGGGTGAATTGAGCAGAATGACACAGTTCAAAGATAAGTCTCAGAAACAGGAAAACGTTGGCGTTGGACTGTTTGACTATCCTGTGTTGATGGCAGCAGACATTCTGTTGTATGATTCTGATTTTGTACCTGTTGGTGAAGATCAGAGGCAGCATCTGGAAATTACCAGAGATATTGCAAGGAGATTTAATTCTACCTACAATAAGGAAATCTTTAAGATTCCCGAAGCCTTTATTTCTGAAACCGGTGCAAGAATCATGAGTCTTCAGGACCCCTCAAAGAAAATGTCCAAATCGGATCCTAATCCTAACGGATTTATTTCTTTGCTTGATCCGCGTGATGTTATCATCAAAAAGTTCAAAAAGGCCGTTACTGATTCCGAAAATGTCGTAAGATATTCGGATGAACAGCCTGGAATCCAGAACCTCATCAACATTTACTCTTCGATTACTCAGAAGTCTACTTCTGAAGTCGAAAAAGAATTTGAAGGTGTAGGCTATGGAAAGTTCAAGGTAGCTGTTGGTGAGGTAGTCGCAGATGCTCTCGAAGGAATCCAGAAGAAATACAATGAACTGAATTCTCCGGAGTACGACTCTTACTTAACGGAAATCTATGCGAAAGGAGCAAAAGTCGCACATGGAATCGCAAAAGCGAAGCTTGAGCAGGTTTATAACGCTGTCGGTTTTGTCGGCAAAGCCTAATCAAGCGACAATGTCGGTAGGTAACAAAGGTGATCCGGATTCATTTCTGAAAAGGAGGATTAATCATGGACTGGTGTGGTTGGCGAATCTGTTTTGGCGTTCCGTCTGATTTTCGGAACAAGAAAGACATTGCAAGACAGTGTCTGGAGGTAGCAAATGCAGCTCATTTTCCTACGGATTATGATGATGTATTTTCTCATCTCTTTGGCAACGAAAGCTATATTATTTGCACAATTTCCGATAAGGATGGCAAATTAGGTGGCTTCTCGATTTTCGCAAAGCTCGAGGATATTGATACACTCTACTTACATGGTATTGTGTTGCATCCGAGAGCTCAGGGAAAGGGCTTGAGTTCGAAAATGATTGAAATTGTCATTGAGAATACAGGTCTTACCTTCCTTTCGGCAAGAACTCATAATCCGAGAATGTTTGAAACATTATCGAATTTCGCTTGTTCTCCAAGCGAGTATTACCCTAATGTTGATAAGTCGAAAATTCCGGAATACATTTACGATTTGGTTCGTAAAAACGAATTCACGGAAGATGCTGATGAATTTCTGATCGTCAGAAACGCGTATCCTGATGAGAAGATTTCTCAAACATTTCGGAATGAGAAAATTTCCAATGTATTTAAACGTTTAAACACAAGGGACGCACAGGTTATTGTTGTAAGGGCAAAATAACTATCCGAGAAGAAACTCTATTTGAGTAGCTTCTCACCCAATCCCAACGAGTTCATCTCGTTGGGATTTTCTTATGTGTTTTTATTCATAATTTATTACATTTAATTCTGGATATATAGCATATAAAAAAGGTATTTCACATTCTATATTTTCTAGTTCTTTCTCATCAGAAAAGGCTAAAATTAATTTATCAGCTTTAGGGAGTGATAGGGGATAAGAATTTATAATTTTGACAATTCCCTTTTTATTATCATCATCTGCAACTATTATGTGATACATGGTATTGTCTTTAGTTAAAAATGTTATAATTACTGGATTATATCCTAAGTAATATTGTTTTAATTTAGATTTAT
>DBFNNF010000079.1:0-2775 GCA_048407585.1 Lactobacillus johnsonii
TTTTAAACAATTTTAGAAAAGAGGAACGTGAAATGAATAAAAGTAAAGTTGTAGTTATTGTTGGAGCATCAAGCGGAATTGGTGAAGCAACTGCTAAGCTTTTGGCAAAAAATGGAAATAAAGTAGTACTCGGTGCCCGCAGAGAAAATCGACTTCAAGAAATTACTAAAGATATTGAAAATCTTGGCGGCGAAGCAGCCTATCTAGAAACTGATGTTAAAAGTGATGATGAAGTTGAAGCATTAGCTAAGCTTGCAATCGATAAATTTGGACGAATTGACGTTTGGATCAATTGTGCAGGTATTATGCCTCAGTCATTACTTTCTCAAAAGAAGATTAAAGATTGGGATAACATGATTGATATTAATATCAAAGGAAGCTTGTATGGTATTGGGGCTGCATTACCTTATATGATGAAGCAAAAGAGTGGCCAAATCATTAATATTTCATCTGTTGCTGGTCACATTGTTGGTCCTATGAGTGCAGTTTATTCTGCAACTAAATATGCCGTTCGTGCAATTAGTGAAGGCTTGCGTCAAGAAATGGCACAAGCACAATCTAATGTTCGGGTAACCTTGATTTCTCCGGGAGCCGTAAATACAGAATTAGTAAATTCTATTACGGATGAAAACATTAAAGAAGGGACTGAAGAATTCTATAAGAACTTTAGTATTCCGGTTGACAGAGTTGCTGAGACTATTCAACAATCTATTAATTTACCAGCTGATGCTGCGTGGAATGAAGTTATTATTCGACCAACTAGTCAACAAATGTAAAGAGTAGATAGTGTTTATAAATAGAGGCTTTTTTACTATTAATGAGCTGTATACCACTATGCTAGGAAAGTAATTTTACTTTTATCGATCGCCTACTAAAATAAGTGTATAAATTAGTAAAAAGATAATTAAATAGGAGTGAAAATTATGGTTGAAACTTATGAATTAAACAATGGTGTAAAGATTCCTAAACTTGGTATTGGTACATTTTTGATGAAACCTGACGATGCACAAAAGGCTGTTGAAGAAGCTTTGAGTGACGGTTATCGGTTAGTGGACACCGCTAATGCGTACATGAATGAAAAAGCTGTGGGACGCGCAATCAAGAACAGTGGCTTACCACGTGAAGAAATTTTTGTAAGTTCAAAGTTATGGCCAACTGTTTATGAAGATGAAAATGCAGTTGATGATACTTTGAAGCGCTTGAATGTTGATTATGTTGACTTAATGTTCTTGCACCAACCAGCAGGGAATTGGGAAGCAGGTTATAAGAACCTTGAAAAGGCTTATAAAGAAGGCAAAATTAAGGCAATTGGTATTTCTAACTTTCACGATGAAAAGTTAACCAAGCTTCTTGAGATGGCTGAAATTAAACCCCAAGTTATGCAAGTTGAAGCCCACCCATATTACCCACAAACTGAATTGAAGAAGACCTTGAAGCCTTACGGTACACGCATTATGGCTTGGTATCCACTTGGTCATGGTGACAAGAGTTTAATTCAAGAACCACTTTTCACTAAACTTGCTGAAAAGTATGGTAAGTCTAACGTTCAAATCATTTTACGTTGGCACATTCAAGAAGGAAATATTGTAATTCCTGGTTCAACTAACCCAGCTCATATTAAATCAAATGCTGATATCTTTGACTTTAGCTTAACTAATGAAGAAATGGCAGAAATTGCTAAGGTAAATAAGAATAAGCGTTACTACATCCCCGATGATGCTAAAGAAGAAGCATACGCATCAATGGAAATGGACTTTGACTCACAAAAATAGTAATTTTAATTCAAAATAATTATAGGGCCCTCAAAGTTGAAGGGCTCTTTTTTTACGCTAAAATAAGGATGAATATTAGTTTGAAGAGGTAAGAATGTATCAACAAATGAAATACTACATTGCAGTAGTAGAAATGCATAGTTTTACACGAGCAGCGGAAGTCTGCAATATTTCGCAATCAGCAATTTCACAGCAAATCAAAGAGTTGGAAACTACCATCAACGTGCAATTATTAAAACGTGTTGGACGTAGTTTCGAAATGACGGATGCTGGACAATATTTTTATCACCAAGCCAAAAAGATAGTTCACGAAGTGGAAGATACAATTCAAAAAACACAAGAAAAATCACGCAATGATGTCGAGCAGTATAACTTGCGTTTAGGATATTTAACGAATTTTGGGACACAAGAGTTCTTACAATCTGTAGCACAATTTTCTCAAGAGTATCCAAACGTAAAAGTAACAATTAACAATGGGATGCATGAAGATTTATTTGAGATGCTTAAAACCGATGAAATTGATTTAGCTTTTTCTGATCAACGTAGAGCTTTATCAAATGAGTATGAAAATGAGTTTTTGACTAAAACTAGTTTTCAAGTGTTGCTTCCTACTAAAAAGTTTAAAAATCAGACAAAGATTTTGACTTCGGAATTAAAGGATATGAATTGTCTTTTAGTAACTAATTCACTTCAAAAAGAAACTGAAGAAAAGTACTACAAAGATATTCTGGGAATTCAAAGCCCATTTCAATTAGCAGCGACTTTTGATGAAGCACAGATGATGGTGGCGATGGGGCAAGGTTATACAATTATTAATGGGCGCACCAAAGCGCATATTGATAAAGATGTAGTACATTCTTTGCCTTTATATTCGGGAGACAGTCTTCTTAAGCAAAAATATTATGCTTTTTGGAAGAAAGAAAATTCAGGGTACTATATTGAAAGTTTTGCTAACATTTTAAAAAGGCAGTTTTAAGAAAGGTTCAAAAATGAACCTTTTTCT
>DBFNNF010000080.1:0-2681 GCA_048407585.1 Lactobacillus johnsonii
ATTATATTAGAGAAAAATCTAAAGTTAGCCATGCTTTTGCTCAAATTTTAGATACATTGAACACATATTAAGACGTACTAGTCTTTACAACAAGTAGTTTTACTAACTACCTATATCAGTTTTTTGGCATAAATCTGAAAAACCTGCGTGTGCAGTTTATAGCTGACTACCAACTGTTTGCGTCGTTACCATACTGGTAATACAAACTCTTCACTAAGCACACTATGGGCTTAGTGTGACAGGGTGATCTATAGTCTCCTTTACTTAAGACAGAGCGTACCCAGTCGAGAAGGTTCTACTTGTCGGCTGTGTGAAAGTGTAGTCCGCTAGTTTATATAAACTAACTACCCCTGTTACTACCTACGCTTTAACTACCCTTTCGGGCTAAATTGTCAATGTACTAGTCCCACATCCGTGGGATATTGGTAATGGAGGGAGTCGAACCCTCGTCAGCATTTTTTAAGTCATATAATTTTCTCGGAGAAGAAAATGAAAATCTAAATTTGTATAATAAAAGATATCAATCTTTGGTTTTAAAGAATAAAAGTTTCGAAAGCAGTTTAATACTGCTAAACTCGATGCCCTACAACATTATTTAAAAGTTTTCTTAGCGTAATGCTGACATCCATTCATCACCATTAGCAGAGCCTTTGCAGCTCTGTCTTTTTATTAGCAAACGTGCTGTGCTTATTTGATGACGTGGAAGAATAAATCCGTTTTAAACACATTTGCTTTAGCAGTATTAACCGCTAAACTCGATGCCCTACAACACGTGATCCTTAATTAATGACCGAAATAGAACACCCAGTTTAGCGGCAATGCCGCTAAAATTACTAGTGAGCGTGTTTTCGTCTTAAAGAACCCGCAATTAATGGTTGTTGAATATTCTTTCGAGCGGCAAATAGCCGACCATGGGTATCATACGCTTTGACGATCAACGGATATAACTCGTTTAAAGTAAGCTTGTACTTTCCATCGACTGTAAAAAACAAGCCGTTGAGATGATTAATATACATATCACCGCTTATTGTCTTAACTTTGTGAGACCTGTTCAGAATCTCTTTCTCTCGTACAACTTTGCTCATTTTCTTAAAGTAAAAACCAGTAGTGGTAGTCAACATCATCATCCCTTTTCTTAAATTTTCTACCCTGACAAATTGCTATACTTATAATTTTTATTTGTTCTTTTAAACGATTAATTTCTAATAAAGTCTAGAGCGACAGGTGATAGCTTTTTTGAACGAAAAAAGGCGAACAGTGTTAGATACTGTTCGCCTAGGTAATTATCGTTTGCAAAATAAACCATACGCCACCCGTTGTTATTTTATTCCAAAAAGTGCAAATTTCTATAAATTAATGAAATTTACTAATTTGCTTGATAAAATAAGTAACGGTAGTCATATAGTGCTACCTAGACGAGGTTGTTAGTTACTGCCAATAGCTAACTTAAACGAGACAGGATTTTGAAGTGTATGTCTCAAGCCTCGTCTTTTTTTATTCAATTTTAAAAATCGAAACTGCCACATCTCGACCGATTTTATAATATCAAGTTTTAAGCTTACAAACAATAATTTTTTTACAATCTCATAATTTTAGCTGAGACTCATAACATAAGGCTCTCTCCTTACCATGTTTAAATAACAAAGCATCCCTCCTAAGTACAAACACGTGTTCGATATAAATTTATGATAATGAAACTAATTGAAATAATCAATAGTTATTTTAAAGTTCTAAAAATAGTACACTCGAAAAAATTTTTTATTATTTAAAAATGTTGATAGACTGGGCTTTTTCCCCCCCCATACAAAAACTCGTCTGCAAAAAAGTGCAGACGAGTCTCTTTTTTTAAGTTACAATGATTTCAGAAAATTTAATACGTGAAAAGAAAAACCCCGCTCTAACGTCAATTAGAACGGGGCTAGCTAAAGCTAACACACACTTAGTTTTAGCTCCTCAATTAATTTCACCAACAAATCAATTGAGACTTAATTATTTATCAAATTTAACGGTTTTTTCACTATTCTTCCATGACATCAGTCACAAGAAGATTATACTAAAAAACCACTAGATTATCAATGATGAAATTAAGCGAGGAGCTAGACTATTAGTGAATAGTTAGGCTCCTTTTTTAATGGATTTTTGAGCGCTAGTTATCCATGACTTAAAAACAACTAGCAGTTTGGCTGAGCTACTGCAGAGAATCAGCTCGTATGATAAGAATTAGGTATTCTGAAAAACGTCAAGCGGTGACTACGACCGCTGTAACCTAACTTGTTTATCCTAGACGTGGAAAAATAAGTAAAGCAGAAACGGTAGGGGTGGTCATTTGTCTATGCGTCTCGCTGGAAGATCTGTAGTTAGTACAGGGCAGTCAGAGCCGTATAGAGCATATGCGCTTCCTGATAACGAAGGTAAGTAATTATTAGGTTGTTCGGAGCAAATAGAACGTAAAGCGTGCCCTCTTGATAGATTGCTGAAAAAAATAGGCAATACTAAAAGAGAGCTGAAAGACGACGGTGATGAACTCATTGGCTGTTTTTTGATTTGTGTCCTCTTTTCGAGGGCATAACTCTATCCTCTGGTTCAAAATCTATTGGCTGATTGTTTACATAGTATTTCTAACTTAATTTAAATTATTACTAAACATTTTGGTTGTTTATATAGACATTTGTAGACAAATA
>DBFNNF010000081.1:0-4606 GCA_048407585.1 Lactobacillus johnsonii
AAATGTTAGCGGTTTAAGTTGACTAGACCAATTTTATATTTTATAATGGACTAGACCAATAAATGAGGAGGTATATATTATGAAAATCATCGTAACTAAAGATAATATTGAAGGCGGCACTAAAGCATTTGAAATTATTAAAAAAGGAATGGAAGATGGTGATAAAGTTTTAGGTTTAGCAACTGGTTCTTCTCCAATTCCACTATATGACGATATGTGCGACAGCGACTTAGACTTCTCCGATATGACTAGTATTAACTTAGATGAATACTATGGCTTAAATCCAGATAATGATCAAAGTTATCACTACTTCATGCAAAAACACCTATTTGATAAGAAGCCATTTAAGCATTCTTATATTCCAAACGGAATGGCAAAGGATATCGATGAAGAAGTTGATCGTTATAACGACATTATTGCTGCTAATCCTATTGATATCCAAATCCTCGGTATCGGTAGAAACGGCCATATCGCCTTTAACGAACCAGGCACTCCATTTGGCAGTTTAACTCATAAAGTTCAATTAACTGAGAGCACTATTAAAGCTAATTCACGTTTCTTTGATAACGAAGATGAAGTTCCTCGTCAAGCCATTTGTATGGGAATTAAATCCATTATGCAAAGTAAGAAGATTGTTTTACTTGCATTTGGCGAATCAAAACAAGATGCAGTTAAAGCCTTAGTTGAAGGCCCTGTTACTGAAGAAGTGCCAGCATCTATCTTACAAGATCACCCAGATGTAACAGTTATTTGTGATGAAGTTGCTGCCGCAAAACTTGATCCAAAATATAGAAATTAATCCTCATTAATCAGACCATTTACTTGAACGAATTAATCTTTTTAGATTAGTTCGTTTTTTATTTGATTGAATAGAATTCTTTCGCCTTTAATCTACATTTTTTCAGATCTACTCTTGACTTTTTCACTTAACTCTTTTTTCAAAAATAGCTTGCCTACCTACCAGATATTGAATTACACTATTAAAGCAAACTATATATTGTAGAAAGAACGTGATGACAGTTATTGTATTGAGCGGGCCCATTGGAGCCGGAAAATCCAGTTTAACCAGTCTTCTTGCCGAACATTTAGGTACTCAAGCCTTTTATGAGGGTGTAGATAACAATCCAATTTTGCCACTTTATTATAAAGATATGGCTCATTATACTTTTCTCTTAAACACTTATCTTCTAAACCACCGTTTAGCTCAAATTAACCAAGCTATTCGCGATCATAACAGCGTGTCCGATCGTTCCATTTATGAAGATGCCCTATTTTTCAAAATGAATGTTGATAGCGGTATTGCTGATCCTACAGAATTCAAGATTTATGATAGTTTACTTGAGAATATGATGGAGCAAGCACCTGGTAATCCAAGTAAAAAACCAGATCTTTTAATTTACATTCATGTTTCTCTTGATACTATGCTTCACCGAATTCAAAAACGTGGTCGTAAGTTTGAACAATTATCAACCGATCCAAGTTTAAAAGATTATTATGCTCGTCTTTTATCATATTACGAGCCTTGGTACGAAAAATATAATGCATCCCCTAAGATGATGATTGATGGTGATAAATACGACTTTGTTGCCAATGAAGATGCACGAAAGAAAGTTATCAGCACAATCGATCAGAAACTTACTGATATAGGTAATTTGAACTAGTTAACGAATAGAAGGAACGTGATGACAGTTATTGTATTAAGCGGGCCCATTGGAGCCGGAAAATCCAGTCTAACAGGTATCTTATCTAAATATTTGGGTACTAATCCCTTTTATGAAAGTGTAGATGACAATCCTGTTTTGCCATTATTCTATGAAAACCCTAAAAAGTATGCCTTTTTACTGCAAGTTTATTTCTTAAATACTCGTTTTCAAAGTATTAAGTCAGCCTTAACTGATGATAATAATGTACTTGACCGTTCTATCTACGAAGATGCTCTTTTCTTCCAAATGAATGCAGATATTGGGCGTGCTACTCCAGAAGAAGTCGACACTTACTATGAGCTCTTGCACAATATGATGAGTGAACTAGATCGGATGCCTAAGAAGAATCCTGATCTCCTTGTTCATATCGATGTCTCATACGATACAATGCTCAAGAGAATTCAAAAACGCGGTCGTAACTATGAACAATTGAGTTATGATCCAACTCTAGAAGATTACTACAAGCGTCTACTTCGTTATTACAAACCTTGGTATGAGAAGTATGACTATTCACCAAAAATGACTATTGACGGTGATAAACTTGATTTCATGGCAAGTGAAGAAGATCGTCAAGAAGTCCTAAATCAAATTGTGGCTAAGCTCAAAGAAATGGGTAAACTTGAAGACGACTGGAAACCTAATTTAGTTAAATAAAGCAAAACTGCGGTCCAATATGGATCGCAGTTTTTATTTTTTAATCCTAATAATCAATGTCTTGAGGCACCACTTACAGCATCAGCTGCTTCACCTGTTAACTGATTTTCCTTAGTAAAAGGATATGGTTTCATCACATTTCTGCTAGTTGAAGAAATGCCCCAATCAGCACCGTAATTAATATGATCAATCTTAGCATGTTTAATATCTTCAATTGTCTTACAGCCGGTTAATTGCATATCAATCAATAATTCCTTGTTTAATTGCTCAATAACTGATTGAACACCTTGTGCACCACCAAGTGCTAAGCCATATAAGAATGGGCGGCCAATACCGACTAAGTCTGCACCTAATGCTAATGCTTTAAAGACATGAGAGCCGCGACGAACGCCGCCATCAAGAATAATTGGAACACGATGATCACAGCTTTTTACTGCCTTAGCAATTTCAGGTAAAACATCAATCGTAGCAGGAGCGCCATCTACTTCGCGTCCTCCGTGATTAGAAACTACAATTCCATCTGCTCCAGCCCCAATAGCAAGCATAGCGTCTTCAGCACATTCAACTCCTTTAACAATTACGGGAACATCAGCAATTTCTTTTATTTTACGAATATCATCTGGTCCAATATTTTGAGCCGATGAAGCATACATTTGTGCAACGCTTTGTCCTTCACCCTTTCCACCGTTCCATTCATTAAAGAAAGCCAACGGTACCGGATAAGTAAAATTAGTTCGTAAGTTAGCTTCACGATATCCACTCACTAAAGCATCTACTGTTAGGAAAAATCCCGTAAAACCAGCTTTAACTGATTCTTCAATTACCATCTTATTAAAGCCCCAGTTTTTGCTTAAATATAGTTGCATAAATCTAGGAGAATCCCCTACTGCACTTTGTACTTCTTGTACACTCTTATTTGCATAAGTACTCATCGCAAATAAGGCTCCAGCTGCTTTTGCACCTTTTGCAGTATCAATTTCTGCTTCGGCGTTTGCAATACCATGGCATGCAATTGGACAAATCATAACCGGAGTCTTTAACTTCATTCCTAAAAACTCAGTATTAAGTTCAGGATTTTGCATTCCAGTCAAAGCTCGAGGAACTATTTGAAAATGATTAAATGCTTGAGTGTTATTTCGCCAAGTCCATTCATTTTCAGCACCACTAGCTACATAGTAATAAGCAGCTTCTGGCATCACATATTTTGCCTCATTTTCCAGTTCATCCAAGTTAACCATATGTAACTTTTCTTCTCTTGTACTTTGTGGAAAGCCCTTGTAGTAAGTTGTCATCGTACATTCCTCCAAATTTATAACGCACGTTTCTTTACACTTTAATTTTAAAACTATTTTATTATCGGAGTAAGCAAAAGCTCTTATGAAATAATTCACTATCTCTTATAAGATTTATTTTAAGAAAGTTTTTACAACCTTTTGTCGGTAAAATTCGCGTTTACATTTATTTATGGGAATGCTACACTATAAAAGTTGCTTATTTAAAGCTTAAAAACGAACATTATGTCTGGAGGACAAAATGAATTTTATAAAAAACTACTTTCATTTAGAAAAGTTAGGAACTAATGTTAGAACTGAATTTATTGCTGGGTTAACTACTTTTATTAGTATGTCATACATTCTTTTCGTTAACCCTAGCGTTCTTGGCGCTAGCGGAATGAATACCGGGGCTGTCTTTACCGCTACTGCTTTAGCAGCTGCTCTTGGTACAGCAATCATGGGAATTGTGGCTAACTACCCGATCGGTGAAGCACCTGCTTTAGGTATTAACGCATTCTTTGCTTACACAGTATGTATTGGCATGAAAGTATCCTGGGAAACTGCTTTAGCTAGTGTTTTTGTTGCATCAATTATCTTTATTTTAATTACCTTATTTAAGCTAAGAGAAAAGATTATTGATTCAATTCCTTCAGACTTAAAATTTGCCATTTCTTCTGGTATTGGTTTATTTATCGCCTTTCTTGGATTACAAAACGGTGGCTTAATCGTTGCTAATAAATCAACTTTAGTTGGTTTAGGATCACTTCATAATCCACTCGTTTGGATTACTATTTTTGGTTTAATTGTTACAGTAATCTTGATGATCCTAGGCGTTCCAGGGGCTATTTTTATTGGAATGATTGCCGCATCAATCTTTGGAATTTGTACCGGTCAAATTGCCGTTCCTCATAAGTTTATTTCTTTAGCACCAAGCTTAGCTCCAACTTTTGGCCAAGCAATTTTCCATGTTAAAGA
>DBFNNF010000082.1:0-3248 GCA_048407585.1 Lactobacillus johnsonii
ATTTCTTTTTTCTTGAGTATTAAATAGCATTTTTTCTCTATCATTTAAATGATCAAGTTGCTTCTCTAATAGATCAAGTTGCTTATTAACTAAAGTCGAAATTCTGGGATCATGGGGATCCTGAATAAAGAATAGTTTTAAGGAAAACAAGTCTTCGACTACTGGAAGAACGGTAATAGGGATATCAATCCATGAATTTAATTTTTCTTTTCCCAGATTAGTTAAATGATAATACTTTTCTTTTTCATTATTACTATCACTAGTTTGTTTAATCCAATCATCTTCGACCATTTTCTTTAGTTCAGGATAAATCTGACTATGAGAAGCTTTCCAAAATTCCCCAATTTCATTTTTAAATTGATTAGTAATAAATTTTCCTGTTGAACCAGGATTCTGATCTAAAATTCCTAGAATAATATAAGGTAAAATTCGCTTTTTTGGCATCTAATCTTCTTTTCTATTCTATAGCTAATAGTTTTATTCTACCAAAAAATTTATTATTACCTCATTACTTTTCAAGATAGTTATGACCGTCTTTTTGAATAATTTGGTAATGCTCGTCATAGTAATTACCATTTCTGATATCATCTGTCATTCCTTCATAAGGAGCTTCAGCAATTACTTCATCATTATTTACTCCAGCCTCTCCAATATAAGTAATCTTCGCAAATTCTGGGACAACCAGCTTAGGATAAGTTTCATATTTTTCTCGGGATTCGTGCATTAAATCGATGTGGTCATTTTGATAGCAAACAGTAATCTCGGGATGATCCTGTACCCACTTAGGGAAGAAGATAGTTCCATTTAATTTATGTTCATTAGGAATAAAATCTAGAGCAACATCAGTACCAGTTGGTTCAGTCCATGCAATTTTGTAAATTCCATCAGTTAAAAGATTAATATGTGCTTCTTGATCTTTAACCCAACGTCCTTTTACCATTCCACCATGAATACGATAATCAACAGTATGATCATTTTTGCAGTACCATTCATATTCCCAACCATTGTCATAAGTATAAATAAAGTGAGTACCTACAAAATCATCTAAGGTCTTAAATTTTTTATTCATTTTATTTAAATTAGTCATTTTCATCATCCTTTTATATTTTATGTTTTTATCGACACATTTATTATATGACTATATCGACATAAAATGCAAACAAAAAAATAGAGAACTATTTTTCAATAATTCTCTACTTTATATTACTTACTACCTGGTCTCTTCTTCTTTGCGACCTTAGCACCTTGTACCATCTTGTCATTGTAGCCCCATACCCAAGTTACAATAAATGAAACTACAATGGTTACAGCACTAGCAATTAAGAATGTGTAGAAACTAGATAAGTCAGTTGGGTGTTTTGGATTGAAGAAGGATGAGAATCCAATCAAACCACCAGTAAAGCCATACATTGTTCCGTGCATTAAGCCAGTAACTAATCCACCAAAGGCAGAACCAATACATCCAGAAATAAATACTTTCTTATATCTTAAACTAATACCATAAACGGCTGGTTCTGTTACACCGCACATTGCAGAAATTGTTGAAGCAAAACCTAATTCCTTTAGGTCTTCTTTCTTAGACTTAATAGCAACAGCTAATACAGCAGCACCTTGGGCAATCATTGATGAACAAATAATTGCGTTTAATGCACTTTCACCAGTTCCGGCAATTTGTTGAGCAACAAGTGGCACAACACCCCAGTGAAGGCCAAAGATAACCAATACTTGGTAGAAGCCACCAATAATGAATCCACCAACCCAGCCAGATGCATGAACTAACCAGTTAATGAAGACAGCAATACCGTTAGCAACGCCTTGAATAATTGGACCAGTTACCATCAAAGTCAATGCTGATACAACTAAAACAGTAATTAATGGAATAAAAATCATTTGTAAGTATGATGGTAGCCACTTTTTAAGCCAGTCTTCACATTTTTTAGCAAGCCATGCAGCTAAAATCATTGGAAAAATTGAGTAAGTATAGTTCAAGAACTCAAACTTAATTCCGCCAATTTCAAACATGGTCTTGAAAGCTTTACCCCAATCAACTAATTGCGGATAAACGAGCACTCCACCAATAACTGCAGCAATAATCGGATCAGAGTTCAATCTTTTAGCTGCACAATATCCTACTAAAATTGGTAGGAAGAAGAATGCAGAATCGGCGATTGCACTAGTTGTAATATAAGCTGTACTCTTTACACTAAGCAAACTTCCTAATTGAGGAAGAGTTAAGAGGGCTAAGATACCCTTAATAATACCAGCTGCGGCAATTACCCCAATAATTGGACTCATTGAACCAGTAATAAAACCAATTAAATTACCAAAAGCTCTTGAAACTGGATTCTTGCCATTATCTTCTGGAGCTGGCGCTGCTTCACTATCTAAAGGTCCTAATTGTTTAACTACTTCGTCAAAAACATTAGTAACTTCATTACCGATTACCACTTGATATTGACCGGAAGCATGCATTACATCCAAAATTCCACGCTGATTTTTCAAAGCTTCATCATTTGCTTTACTTTCATCCTTTAAGTAAAAACGCAAACGTGTAATACAGTGAATCACATTATTAACATTATCCTTACCACCAACATTTTTAATAATAAAGGTAGCTAATTCTGGATAGGATAACTTTTTGCTTGAAGTGTCTTCTGCCTCAGCTGCTTTTAAATATGCAGTTGCAACTACTTCACCAGCTTTTGCTTCACCTTCAGTAACATCTAGTCCTGAAAGCTTATCTGCTGAATTAGTAATTAAAACCATGATTGTTGTATCCAATCCCTTGGCTTTAATTTCATCTAAGTTCATTTCAGCAATTTCTTGGCCCGCTTTAATTTCCTGACCATTTTCAATCTTAATGGTAAATGGCGCTCCCTTTAAGCCGACAGTATCCACACCCATATGAACTAAGACTTCTAGTCCTTCTTTTGTTACGATCCCAATAGCATGTTTAGTGTCAGCAACCATACTGATTTTTCCCGAAACAGGTGCTACAACCTTTCCAATAGTTGGAGTTAATCCAAATCCATCCCCCATTGTTCCCTGAGAAAAGATTGGATCAGAAGTTTTAGCTAAAGCAATAACCGCTCCAGTTGCTGGAGCTAATAAATTAGTAGTATCTTGTACCATAATTTCATTCTCCTCTTTGAAAGTATCCGCTTTCATTTATCTTGATTTAAATATTAGACTTGTCTGTACAAGTTGTCAATATATTTTTATGAAAAAGCTTACTTTTCTTTTAAATA
>DBFNNF010000083.1:0-1679 GCA_048407585.1 Lactobacillus johnsonii
TTTAATATTTATTACTTTATCAGCTAGTTTGCAATTTATAAGTACAATTTTAACTTCCCTTTGTAATGTTCTATATGCTCATCAAATTCAGGACTATATTCATCAGATTCGGAATAATATTACTAGATATCTATTTGTTAATGACGATGAAAATGTATCTGAAATTCAAAATAATCTAAATTCGAATATTCAGGAATTAACTAATAAATATGCCAATCCTTTACTTATTTTATGGCGCAGGATATTAACTATTGCTTTTTCTCTGGGAGTCTTATTTACCTTTAATTGGAGTTTAGTTGTTTTAACTTTGTTGCTGTCTTTTGTTGGTCTTTATTTACCAAAACTTTTTGAGAAAATGACGTCTTCTGCTACTCTTAAAGTTACTCAAAAAAATGAATATCTGCTTGATACAGTAGAGAAATGGGCTCGAGGATTAGATGAATTAAGAAGGTATGCCAGTTTTGGTAGCTATGAAGGTGCAATAAAGAAATCAACTTCGGAATTAAAGGCAGCTACAATTAAGGATTGTTTCTGGGGAAATTTGGCTACTGCACTTACGTCTCTAATATCTTTAATAGGCATAATTTTGTTATTAGCACTTTCAATATATTTGTATGCGACAGGACAAATTGTCTTTGGTGCCATAATTACTTCTGGAATTTTTGCAAATCAAATTATGAATGCTGTTACCTATTTAGCAGAAAGTCTCAACCAAATTAAATCTTCTAAGGAAGTGCGCCACAAGATTCTTAACTTGCAAGAATCAGTGCAATTTAATGTAAAAAAACATTCTGATAAAAGAATTAACCAGATTGAAATTAATGATCTTCAAGTCTCTTATCCAAATGGAGAAAGGATTTCTTACCCACATATAGTCGTTAACAAAGGTGAAAAGATACTCTTAACTGGAGATAGTAGTAGTGGGAAGTCAACTTTATTTAAAGTTTTACTAGGTGAAGTTACACCTAAAATGGGTAAAGTTAGCTATAAGGATAAAGACGGGAAAGTATTTATACCGAATCCAGAAGAAATAGGATATCTTGCACAAGATAATACGCTTTTTCCCGATACTATCAAAAATAATATTACAATGTTTGATTCCAGGTTAGATAAGGAAGTTAATAAGGCGATCCAAAAAGTAAATCTTTCTACTGATATTGAAAAGTTTCCCAAGGGATTAGAAACTTTAATTAACTTAGACTCTGAAAACCTATCTGGTGGTCAAAAACAAAAGATAGTTTTAGCCCGAGCTAACATCCATCATAGTAGCTTGCTATTAATTGATGAAGGGACAAGTGCCATTGATAGTAAGGCAACTTTATCGATTTTAAAAGAATTGTTAAAGTCAGAACAAACCATTATTATGATTGCTCATAATCTTTCGCAAAAGTCGATTAATATGTTTGATCGAGAGATTCATTTGACTAAAGAGGTGAATTAAATGTCTTTTCGGGGATTTATCAATACTAATAGGACTCGTTTCTTTTGGATTACTATTTTGTCGATTTTATCAGGGATGAGCGGTATTCTGGCTGGCTATATACAGATGTATTGGTTGACCTATATTAAAGAGGAAAATTGGAATGAAGTTATAGTTACAACTAGCTTAATGGCTCTATGCTGGTTCTTTGCTCAATCAGTGATTTATTTTGTTCAATATTTAAATAATGTTCAAGAAG
>DBFNNF010000084.1:0-6275 GCA_048407585.1 Lactobacillus johnsonii
GCAATACTTATTATTGCTGATATTTTTTTATTAATAATAAATGCAAATATTTCACCTAATCAAGTGAATCGACTATGCTTAAAGTGAGAGTGTATTTTCATAGAAAAGAGATAGCTATGATTCAATTAGAAAAATTAGTTAAGAAAAATTTACCTAAAGAAAAAGAAGGAAAAGTTGCTAGCTATATTCCAGCTTTAGCTGAAGTTAATCCTAAGCAACTCGGAGTTGCCTTATATGATTTAGAAGATGGTGAAGTAGGTGAAGCAGGCCAAAGTGAAGTACGTTTTGCAATTGAAAGTATTTCTAAGGTAATCACCTTAATGCTTGCTATTAAAAAGATGGGCATACAAGAAGTATTTAAACATGTAGGATCCCGTCAAACAGGCTTTGCCTTCAATTCAATTCTAAATATGGAAATTGAAAGAGCTAAGTATCCGTTGAATCCTTTTATTAACGCTGGAGCAATTGCTACAACTTCGATGGTAGTAAGTAAGACGGGTGACGATGCATTTGAAGAAATCTTAGATTTTGCTCGTGACATTTGTAATGACCCAGATCTTTACTTAGATCAAATAATTTATCATTCTGAAAAAAGAACAGGCAATCTAGACCGGTCGTTAGCATATTATATGGAATCTAAAAACATGATGCTGGGGGATGTAGTGACTAGTCTTGATACTTACTTTAAGCAGTGTTCAATGATGGTGACTGCACGTTCTTTAGCAAATTTAGGGGCTGTTTTAGCTAATGGCGGTGTAAAACCATGGGACAACAAACGCATTATCCCTGATGAAGAAGCTCGTTGTATCAAGTCATTAATGATGACAACTGGCCTATATAATCAATCAGGCACCTATTCACGACTAATTGGTGTACCAACAAAGAGTGGTGTTGGTGGTGGTCTTATGTCCGCTGCACCTCATAGATACGGAATTGGAATCTTTAGTCCAGCACTAGATAAAGATGGAAATAGTATTGCAGGACTTGATTTATTGAGAGACGTTGTTGATGGATTAGAGCTAGATATATTTGATTAAGTAAGAATTGAAAAATTAATATTTTAGAAGCTAAGCATGCGGTAAGTGCTTAGCTTTTTTGTTAAATTATAATGGATTGTGTTGAGCTCTTTAGATAAGTGGTAAAATAAGAAAAAACATTATTGAAAACAGGAGTAAAAATGAAAAGATATTCAAAAGCGATATATTGGGGCTTACCCATTAGTTTGATTCTCGCCATTTCGATTATTTTACACTTAGGTTGGATTAATGCCTTTGATAATTTCTTTGAAGGACTAGTTCACATTGTTCCTAATTTAAAGGGATTGATGCTAAAGATTACATTTTTAGCAGATACCAAGGTTGACTTGATCTGGATGGTATTAATTGCAGTGATCTTATGGTTTAGAAAACAACGTCCTCTTGCGACTAACTTAGTTTTAACAATGATTACAGGGGATGCAGTTGGTTGGGTAATTAAGCACTTGATTCAAAGAGCTCGTCCTGTACAGCATCTAGCAGTTGATGATGGATTTAGTTTTCCTAGTGGTCATACCTTAGGTATGGGGATGATTGTTATTTGGATCATTATGGTGCTTTTACCAGTAGTATTGAAAGATAGAACTAAACGTTTTTGGATTGATTTTCTATTGATTGTTTGGTTAGTTATTGTAATGATCTCTAGAGTATATGTTTATGCTCATTATCCATCTGATGTTTGCGGTTCCGTTGCAATTGCTTTAACTTGGGTTGGAGTAATGCAATTTGTCTTTGAAAAGATTAAGCAAGTGGTAAATAAATAGTTAACAAAATAGGGTTAAGCATTATGCTTAACCCTATTTGTGTGAGTAGTTTTTATGATTTTGTTTTTGATTAAGTTAATTGAACTGATTTAGTCAAACAATGTCCAAGGTTGACTTGGTCTATCATACAGATAACCTTTTTGCCAGTTCCATTCAGGATGTTGCTTCATAAAGTCTTTGGCGTCAAATGGTTCACCATCAGCTCTGCCAAAAATGCCCCACATATTCAAGTTTTCAATATCAGTGGCATCAGCACATTTACCATCACATGAACCACCTGGGAAGAAAGGTACATTCCAAACGCCATGTGGATCGTCAGCATAGTATTGTGGATCAACATCATAGTGAGCACAAATATTACGTGAAGAAGCACATTGATAACCTAGGTATGGATCATACTTATCGGCTAAGATTCTCTTAGCAACGCCATCATCAATTGTCCCAGATACCTCTGGTAATAATTCTTCAAAGCGGGCTCTACGTGCACCAGTTTGTTGACGAGTATCATTATAGCCGTTGTCAACACACTCAAGGTTACGAATCCGTGGATTGTGACAAGCATTACAGCCATAGTAGAAACCATCAGTTGACTCTAACAATTCTTGGTGTTTTAATCCTTGCTCAAAGCGTGCGATTTCACCAGTATTAATGTTGCAAAGGAGCCAAATGTTGGCATAACCACCATTGTTACCTTCGTTAACTAATTTTACCCATTGATCAATATTATTTGCGTATTGGGTAGCTTTCCGGGCACGAATAAATTCAGGCATTCCGTGTACATCATAGCCAACAAAGCCAGCAATTGTTGTTTCAGTAATACCAAGACCAGCATCAGTAACGTAGAAGTCAGTCATTGAATCGATGTAACCAGGAACGGTTTGCATCTTAAATGCATGACCATTAGTTGGATGAACTTCTTCACAAACATTAAAGTATTGACCACTCCAGAAGTCATCGAAACTTTCATGAGCAATAACTGGTTTACCGTCTCTTGTGGCAGATCCTGTAGCAACAAATCCGGAACAGTGAGAACCACGTGGGCCTTGAGGAGGATTGTTAGAATAATTAGCAGCTACTTGTGGCCACCAATAGCCAGTTAGTTCCATCCAATCATTCCAGCCGATAACGTCGTCAACACTGGTTTCAAATCCATTAGCAGTAAAGCCGTCAGCCATACCTTGCATTTCTTCCAAATATTCTTCTGGAATCTTGTCTTTGTGCATTTTAACTGCTTGATTGACAAAGAATGAATAGTCCATTCCATATAGTTCAAGTGTCATATGAGTGTAAACACGCACTGCATCCCTAAATTCATCGGTTAAAAGATAACCATGTTGGAAACCAATTTCATAAGGGTCACCTTGAACTGTTAAATAATGCCAACCATTAACATCTTTTTTAGTAGCTTTTGCGACAATTTTACTTTGCGTATCTGTCAATGTCATAACATTCACCTTCATTTTTAAATCAATTAAAGACTAATCAGATAACATTGCAGTCCAATATGGAAGATTGATCTCAGCTTTTTCGTAAGCTGCACGTTCGGTATCAGTCAAATACTTCTTGTTAACTACAGTGTTATAAGTGTATTGATCCATCCATGAATTGTCCATGATAAAGTAGCCTTTGTGACCAGGCTTATCACCCCATGAATTTTGGACCTTCCATTTAGTTGGTTCATTATCATGTAAATCAACACCACAAATTAACATAGCGTGAGTTGGCATACTTTCACGGTATTGAACTCTAGTAGCTTTGTCTTTGCCTAAGCTAATACCAAATGAACGCTTCCAATCATAAACCTTTAAAGAAAGTAAGCCAGCAGGATTATTCCATTCTTGTAAGACATCACAAGCAAACCATACAGGTTCATCATCCTTTAATTGATCTATGACCATCCGTCTCATATCATGCATTGGAACATTTAAGTAGCGAATATTTTTACCACCAACTACGTTATTGCATAGTTCAATACCATAGGTTTGGTTGTACTTGTAGCCACCACCAGGTAAGTTCATGAGTTCAACATAGTCATCTAAGTTGATATCTGCAAACTTCTTGTAAAATTCTAACGGTGTAACTTCACCAGTAGTATGATACTTCTTATTCTTATCACGATATTCATAAGTGAATTTTTCTGGAGGAGTACCAAAGCAGATGCTCAATACACGATAGTTTTCTTGGTTTAGTTGACGAATAACGCTTTTAATCTTTGTATCAGAAGCATTGTTGTTAACTAAATCACGTAATTTCATAGCGTCTTTGTCTAATTTTCTGTTATACATCTGATTAATCTCAGTAGTATTCCAAGCTGGCTTTGTTTCAGGCATTAATTCGTTTGGAACTAAACCATATTTTTCAATTAGGTTGGTTAATAATGGCCAATCACCGCCATCTTCTTGAGGGGTAGTGAGAAGGAACATAACTTCACGATCAGATAGGGGCTTAGCAGCAGTCTTAACAATGTTATTGTAGAAGTAATTACCACGTTCTAGTTTGTCATAGAAGAATAGGTAATCTGGAGATAGTTCCATATCTTTTAAATTATGTTTCTTTTCAATTAAGAAACGAACAAAGTTCAAACCACTAAACATCCAGCAGCGACCAGAATGTTTTTGATTCATTACTTTATTTGAATCAACATCAACTGAAAAATTAAAACTACTATTTTCAATTGCGCGTTCGTTAGTAATGGCTTTTTTAATACCATTTTTCATGACCGCATTTTGAGTAACACGAAACCTTTGAGTATCAAGGAAGTCTGATCTGATTGTTTTCAAATCAGTAGGGTTAATTTCAGACATAATACAATCTCTTTTCTAATATAAAACTAATTGTCAGCATCCGGTGGGGTAAGCTTATTGTCTTCAGCAGCCTTGAAGACGGAACTTGAAACTTGTTCATCTGGGCTGTAGTGACGCTTAATTGGCATACCCATTGGGTTTTGATCTTTAGACATAATTTCAGTAGGGACATTTGAAGAAACCTTTCCTGGTTTATTTAATCCCTCAATCTCCCAAGTAAATGGAGCGAATTTGTTTTGTGGATCAACCCATTCAGGGTGCTTCTTTGATAATTGATACATGATAAAGCAGATAGCTAAGATTACTGCAACTAGGATACAGATAATTACCACATAAGTTACAGGTGAACCAACTTCTGACTTAACTTGTGCTGGTGGGTAAATGGCTAATACAATGCCGAATACACTGGAAATTAAGCCGATACCAGCTACAATCCAAGCACCAACTTTACCACCAGGCACTTTAAATGGACGTGGACGGTTAGGTTGGTCGTATCTTAATCTCAAGAATGTGATGAACATTAAGATGTAGTAGAACATGTAAAGAATGGTAATAGTCTGAGTTAAAAGAATAACAAAGCCTTCGACGTTTGGAATTAATTTAACTAGATAGGCAATAATTGTCATACCTGCAATTTGTGTGTACATTAAGTGAGCAGGCATGTGGTGCTTATTCTTTTCCTGGAACCATTTTGGTAAGAAACCACTACCACCAGCTTGTCCAAGCATGAATGATGGACCAGCCATATTGGTAATAACATTAGCCAAAACGTTACATAATCCAGCCCAAACAAGAACCATATATAACCAAGGCATTCCGATCGTAGCACCTAATTCTCTGAAGACAGTGTTCAAAGAATAGATAACATTTAATTGGTTTTCTGGTACGACCATCGCAATAATCACAGTACCAACAACGAATATCAAGAAAACTAAAATAATAGTAATAAAAGTAGCTTTGGTGAAGTCTTTTTCAGGGTGCTTCAACTGCTTAATGTGAGCGGCATTAGTATCAATACCGGTATATGAGAAGAAGACCCCAGCAGCTAACGCTAAGGTACTCATTCCGTTCCACTTAGGAATTAAGCCTTTAGGAGTCATTGGAATAGCAGGAGTGTGGCCCTGACATAACCAAACGATAGCCAAAATAATCATAATAGCTAAGGGAATAAAAGTACCAATTAAAACACCATATTTTGCGACATTACTAAAAGCTTTAACACCTTTAGTAGCAATAAATGTTAGGATCCAATATAAAATTATGAATCCAGTCATGATTAACACTTCGTGTTGTGGGTGTTGTGCAAATTGAACAGCCTTATCATACATTGGTGTATAGAACATGATCGTAGCAGCATAGCTTGGCATTCCCATACCAAAACTAATCATAGTTTGAAACCAAAGTATCAATAGACAAGTTAAAGCCCAGCCTTTACCAAGGCCTTCACCAACCCATCGAAAGATACCACCACGGTTGCTCCAACCAGATGCTAATTCAGCAGCTACTAAAGCAGTAGGAATGAAGAAGCAAATGGCACCAATGGCAAAGTAAGTAACAGCAGACAAGCCATAGAAGGCTTGCTGAACGTCATTACCAATACCAGCGATAATGGAGACGTTCATAAGTGTTAATGCAAGGATAGAAATATAAATCTGTTTGACAGATTTTTTTTC
>DBFNNF010000085.1:0-5025 GCA_048407585.1 Lactobacillus johnsonii
AAATCATAGCAGAATTTACTAATATTTTTTAATTTGCTAATTCATTTTTAGTAATTCGACTTAGCAAGCTTGTGTTATAGTAGAAAGAAATTATGAATTAAGGTTGATAAAAATGAAAGCTACAATATATATCACGGGTAGTATTGCTGCATATAAGGCAATTAGTGTTGTACGTGATTTTCAAAAAGAAGGACATGAAGTACGAGTAGCGATGACCGAAGAGGCAGTTCATTTGATTGGAACGCAAACTTTAGCTGCTTTAACGAAGCATCCAGTATTAACTGATCTTTGGAAGGAAAATACAGCTGATAAAATTCAGCATATTGAATTGGCCGACTGGACCGATATTGCGGTTGTAGTTCCGGCAACAGCTAACTTTATTGCAAAAATAGCCAATGGGATAGCAGATGATGCTGCAAGTACAACGTTTTTAGCAACTGCTGCACCTAAATATGTTATTCCGGCAATGAACAGCCATATGTGGAGTAATCCTGCATTTCAAAGAAACTTACAGCAATTAAAGCAAGATGGAATCTTTGTAATGGATCCTGATACTGGCCGTTTGGCTGAAGGATATAGTGGGAAGGGAAGAATGCCTGAACCAGCAGCAATCATGAACTGGGTAAACTCATCTCTTCAAGTAAATGATGAATTAGCTGGTAAAAAAGTTGTAATTACTGCTGGCGGAACTGTCTCCCCACTTGATCCTGTTCGTTATTTAGGCAATCGCTCTAGTGGAAAGATGGGAATTGCCTTAGCAAAGGCAGCTCTTGCAGCTGATGCAGAAGTTGTTTTGATTGTAGGAAATATTTCAGTTGCTATTCCTGAGTCATCAAAAATGACAATTATTCATGTAGAAACGACTGAAGAAATGCTTGCAGCTGTGAAGAAAGCTTTTTCTACTGCGGATGCTTTAATTATGGCGGCTGCTGTGGCGGATTATGAGCCAGTGAACTACATAGATCATAAAATTAAAAAGCAAGATCAAGGAGATAAACTAAAAATTTATTTAAAAGAAACTCCTGATATCTTAAAAACAATGGGAAGTTTAAAGCAAGAACAGCAAGTTGTGGTTGGTTTTGCAGCTGAGACAAATGATTTACTCGAAAATGCGGCTAAAAAGTTGAAAAATAAAAATGCAGATATGATTGTAGCCAATAATGTTAGTCAGGGAGTATTTGGAAGCGATAAGGATAAGGTTACGGTATTAAGAAAAGATAAGGCAAATGAAAATATCGCAGAGACAGCTAAAGTAGAAATAGCTAAGAAAATAATTACTTTAGTTGCTGAAGAGCTTGAAAGTAGGAAAGTTATAAAATGAAAAAAACTTTGTTAACTAAGCGAGAAATTATTTTTGTATGTTTAATGATTGCTGTATTACTTGGATTGTTTATTTCTAGTTCAATGACTTATCATGAGCAAGAGATGTCACCAGGATTTATACACCGGCATTTTCCAATCATTGAAAGAATAGTTGGAAAGTGGAATATTTATTATGGTGGCCGATGGCATAATGCAATTTTAGATAATGGCGAAGCTGGGATGACACAGTTTGTCATGAGAAAATTTGCTCACTTTTCGTCTTATTTTTTAGTGGGTTTGTTTGCTTGTTTGGGATTAGATCGCTTGTTTAAGAAATGGTGTGGTCCTTTATTTATTTGGCTAGGTATCATTGGTTTGGCCGGATTAGACGAATTTCACCAGTATTTAACTGGAGACAGAACACCTAGTGTTCATGATGTAGCGCTTGATTCAGCTGGTGCACTTTTAGCGATCTTAATTTGTATTTTTGTTTATTGGCTTAGACATCGTCAAGAAAAAAGCAATTCCTAGATTGAATTTAAACCTTTAGTGCGTTATGATTGACAAGGTTAACTATATTAAATAAAAAGAAAGAAGGATTCTTATGTCAGGACATTCAAAATGGCACAATATTCAAGGCCGCAAGAATGCGCAAGACGCTAAGAGAGGTAAAGTTTTCCAAAAATTATCTCGTGAAATTTATATGGCTGCAAAGAGTGGTGGTCCTGACCCTTCAGGAAATCCTACTTTACGTATGGTTATGGATAAAGCACGTGCAGCTAACATGCCTAAGACTAACATTGAACGTGCTATTAAAAAGGCTGAAGGTAATTCAGATGAACATTATGATGAAATTACCTACGAAGGTTATGCACCAGGTGGTGTTGCAGTTTTAGTTGAAGCTTTAACTGATAACAAGAACCGTACTGCTTCTGATGTTCGTGTTGCCTTTACTCGTAATGGTGGTTCTCTTGGTGCAACTGGTTCTGTTGCTTACATGTTTGACCGTAAGGGTTACCTTGTAATTGATCGTTCAACTACTGACGCTGATGAAGATCAAGTTTTACTTGATGTTATGGATGCTGGTGGAGACGACTTGGAAACTAGTGATGATGCATTTGAAATCTACACTGATCCTAAGCAATTTACTGCTGTACGTGATGCATTGGAAAAAGCTGGCTATAAGTTAGCTAATGCAGAATTAACTATGATTCCACAAAACACCACTCCGGTTCCAGCAGATAAGAAAGAGCAATTTGCTCACTTAATTGATGCATTAGAAGATAACGATGACGTTTCTAATGTATATACTGCTGCTGCAGATGATGATGAATAATAATTTATCGCAAAATAGATCTAAAATATAATTTTAGGTCTATTTTTTTGGACTGACCTAGAGGTCAGTCCATTTTTTTTTGCAAATTATTTTGAATAATAAAAAATAATTTTGATTTTTTGCGTACTAATAAATATAGAGTAAAGGAGGGATTAAGAGTGAATGAGATGTCGGAAAGAATTTTAGAAGAGGCGATTGAAAGACATGCTAGTGATATTTTTATCTTTCCTATTATCAATGGATACGAGGTAAAAATTCGAACTGCAATGGGTTTAAATAAAATTCAAGAGTTAAGTCGACATGGTGGAAGAGAGCTCTTAAATTATTTTAAGTTTCAAGCACAGATGGATATCTCTGAACGGCGTAGACCCCAGGTAGGAGCGTATCAGATCGAGTTTAAAAGAAAGAAGATATTTTTACGTTTTTCTAGTGTTGGAGAATTTGCCGGAGCTGAATCTTTAGTAGTTAGGTTGATTTATGGAGAAAAGAATAATAATTACTTTCTTCCAGAGCAGTTTAATTTAATTAAAAAACTTACCAATCAACGTGGATTAATAGTTACAAGTGGGCCAACAGGATCGGGAAAAACTTCAACAATGTATGAGTTGGCACAAGTGATTGGGAGAAATAAAGTTGTAATGACCATTGAAGATCCAGTTGAAGTGTGGAATCCAGATTTCTTACAGACACAGGTAAATTTAATTGCTGGGATCACATATCCCGATTTGTTGAAAGCAGCTTTACGCCATAGACCGGATATTTTAATTATTGGTGAAATTCGAGATCAAGAAACAGCAAAAATTAGTATTAATGCTGCCCTAAGCGGACATTTAGTTTTAGCTACTATTCATGCTAAGACGGCTTTCCAAACAATATCCCGTCTTGAAGGATTAGGTATTACTAAAGATGAGCTGAGTAATTGCTTAACGGCAGTTTCTTATCAACGGTTATTACCTATAAAAAATAAAAATGATGTTGCTTGTTTAATGGATATTGGATATGGAGAAATGCTTAATCAAGCAATCGCTAATAACGATAAACGTGGTAATTTGCATGATTGGCAGAATAGTTTAAATCAATTAGTAAAACGAGGAAAGATTAGTGAAAAAACTCAGCAACTTTTTGAAGAAGGATAAGTTAAATAGTGCTGATCAATTGATTTTTATTGATTATTTAAGGCAGGCTTTAATTAATGGATATTCCTTGAATGCTAGTCTGAGACTATTACCAAAAATTTGGAGGGGTAATTCTAGTCAACTTCTTTATGTAAATCAACGAGTAGAAGAAGGAAGCCAGTTAGGGGATGTACTGCAAGAAGTGGGATTTTCTAGTACTTTAGCTGCCCAAATAAATCTAGCAGTTATTGATGGAAATCTATTATCTTGCTTAGATCAAATGAGTAAGCTTATTCGATTAAAGAATAAGCAATTAAAGAAGTTAAAAGGAGAATTAGCCTATCCAGCGCTTTTAGTTGGGATGATGGTTACCTTGCTAATTTGTATGCAAACATTTCTAAAAACAGAAATGTCTGATAATGACTGGACTAGCAATGTAATGCTTGGTGGTCTAGTACTTTTAGTCATAGTAGCAGTATTTTTTATTAGTAAAACAATTAGATTACTTAATAAACAAGATTATTATGCTCTTAAAAAACTAACAAATTTACCTATGATTGGAGCTGTTCTACGGTTATATGTTCACTATCTAGTTGTGTCTGATTTAGCAGTTTTATTAATTAATGGTTTTTCATTACAAAAAATCTGTCAACTTACTGCTATGCAACCTGATAGGTCATTACAACAAGTTATCGGGATAAAAGTAAAAGATCAACTAGAAAAGGGTATTGAAATTAAAGAAATTATTGAACAAGAATTTTTCATACCTAATAATTTGGTCATGCTTTTAGAAACTGGAACAACTAGAAAGGAAATTGGAAAGCGTGCCTTATTGCTTAGCAAGACGCTTTTTTATGAACTAAATTTAAAATTGAATAACCTAATTCTCAATATTCAACCGTTATGCTTTATTTTTATTGGGATTTGTATTTTAGGGATGTATTTAAAGATATTAATGCCCATGTATCATTTAATGGAAACTATGTAGAGGAAAAATAAAATGAAAAAATTGAAACAATTTATTCTAAAAAATAAGCAAGTAAAAGGATTCACTTTAGTAGAAATGGTAATTGTAATTGCTATCATTGCAATGCTAATTTTGCTGATTGTGCCGGGGCTAAGCAAACAAAAAGATAGAGCTACGAGTAAGACGGATGAGGCTTTAAGAACAACAATTGAGACACAAAGACAGCTGGCTGAAGATAATGGAGATGGAACTTCCTTAGAAGAACTTGTAAAGAAAGAGTATATTTCTCAAAAGCAAAAAGAAAG
>DBFNNF010000086.1:0-2252 GCA_048407585.1 Lactobacillus johnsonii
TGGCTATAGAAATTTCAAACATTTATTAATTAGAATTAGACTCGAAGAAAATATTATAAAAGAAAAGGAATCAAACAGCTATTTCTTAGCTGCTTAATTCCTTCTTAAAATTATCCATCAACAGGATTTGCAAAAGAGCCAAAATTATGTTATTTATTTACCTTTAATGTCGTCATCGTTCATTTTTAAAACAGCCATAAATGCATCTTGAGGCACTTCTACTCTACCGACTGCTTTCATTCTCTTTTTACCACGACGCTGTTTCTCAAGCAATTTTGCACGTCGATCAGGGTCACCGGTATGAATCTTCCAAGTAACATCTTTACGATATGGTTTAATGGTTGCACGAGAAATAATTTTAGCTCCAATGGCACCTTGAATATCAACTTCAAAGTTCTGACGCGGAATCAATTTCTTGAGCATTGTCGTCATTTGACGAGCACGATTTTGTGCTTCTTCACGATGTGCAATAAAGCTGAGGGCATCAATAGGTTCCTTATTAAGAAGCATATCAATCTTAACTAAGTCCGTTGCACGATAACCAGTTATTTCATAATCAAGGGATGCATAACCCTTAGTTGAAGATTTTAATTCATCAAAGAAATCATAAATAATTTCGGCTAATGGCATATTGTAAATAACATTTACTCGATACTTATCTAAGTAATCCATAGTTACAAATTCGCCACGCTTTCGTTGACATAATTCCATTACTGGTCCCACAAAATCATTTGGTACCATAATTTCTGCTTTGACATAAGGTTCTTGAACTTCCTTATATTCACCAGCATCAGGTAAATCAGCGGGGTTATCAATCAACTTAGTTGATCCGTCATTCATAATAGCATGATAGTCTACACTTGGTGCAGTCATGATTAAATCCATGCCAAACTCTTGCTCGAGTCGTTCTTGAACAACGTCCATATGAAGCAATCCTAAAAATCCACACCGGAAACCAAAACCAAGAGCCTGGGACGTTTCGGGCTCAAATTCTAAAGCTGCATCATTTAATTGTAACTTTTGAAGCGCTTCTTTCAAATCATCGTACTTTTGATTGTCAACTGGATACATACCAGAGTAAACCATTGGTGGAATTTGACGATAACCTGGAAGTGGCTTTTCAGTTGGGGTTTCAGCACTTGTAATAGTATCACCCACACGAGTTTCACGAACAGACTTGATATTAGCAGTTAAATATCCTACATCCCCAGCAATAAGCATATCCTTTTTGACGGGATGGGGGCTTGAAACACCTACTTCTGTTACTTCAAACTCTTTTCCAGTATTCATAATACGAATTTTATCGCCTGGTTTAACAGTTCCTTCTTCAATTCGAACCGATAAAACAACCCCGCGATAATCATCATATTTTGAATCAAAAATCAAAGCCTTTAATGGTGCATTTAGGTCACCATCAGGTGCAGGTACTTTTTTAACAATTTCTTCTAGTAATTCAGGGATACCTTGACCTGTTTTTCCTGACACTTCTACTGCATCTGAAGCATCAAGACCAATCATCTCTTCAATTTCGTTTTTACACATCTCGGGATCAGCTGATGGTAAATCGATCTTATTGATAACTGGTAAAATTTCCAAGTCATCATCAATAGCTAAATAAGTATTAGCCAAAGTTTGTGCTTGTACACCTTGAGTAGCATCTACTACTAAAAGTGCTCCCTCACAGGCCGCTAATGATCTTGAAACTTCATATGAAAAGTCCACATGCCCTGGGGTATCAATTAAGTGGAAGATATATGTTTCACCATCTTTAGCGTGGTATTTTACCTCTACAGAATTTAGCTTAATGGTTATACCACGTTGCCGTTCTAGTGGCATATCGTCAAGCAATTGATTTTTCATTTGACGTTCAGAAACCGTATCTGTTAATTCCAAAATACGATCCGCAATCGTTGATTTTCCATGATCAATATGGGCAACAATTGAAAAATTTCGAATATGTTTTTGATAATCTTGTAATTTTTTTATATCCATGTTCTCACCCTTTTCGCTTTATTAATTATATCAAAGGCCCACTACTAGATAAAATTCTTAATGCAACATTTTCTTAAAGTAATTATTTATAACAACAAAAATAAAACGCATATCTCAAGTGAAGTGCCTCATAATTGTTAGACATAAAATCTAATAATTATGAGGTATTTTTTTATGACCAAATATTCGACTGAATTAAAAATTGAAATTGTTTCCAAATATTTAAATCATGAAGATTCAATAAAAGGTTTAGCTAAACA
>DBFNNF010000087.1:0-2398 GCA_048407585.1 Lactobacillus johnsonii
ATTAATAAAATTTTTAACCAGATTAAATAGTAGTGGAGAAAATAATGAGTAAAATTCTGATTATTGAAGATGAAAAAAATCTTGCCCGTTTTGTAGAACTAGAATTAAGACATGAAAAATATGAAACTCAAGTTGAAGGAAACGGCCGGAAAGGATTGGATTTAGCTTTAAATGAAGATTTTGACGCAATTTTATTAGATTTAATGTTGCCCGATCTTAATGGATTAGAAATTGCTCGTCGTGTTCGCCAAGAAAAAACAACTCCAATTATTATGATGACTGCAAGAGATTCAGTAATTGACCGTGTCTCAGGTTTAGACCACGGTGCTGATGATTATATCGTTAAACCTTTTGCAATCGAAGAATTATTAGCTCGCTTACGTGCTGTTTTAAGAAGAGTACAAATTGAAAAGAGAGCTATGGGCGATACGATGGGAGTGCAAAAGGTAGTCCACTTCAATGATTTAACTATTGAAACAGCTAATCGAATCGTTCATCGTGGAGATAGTACAGTTGATCTAACTAAACGTGAATACAACTTGTTAATGACATTGATTGAAAATAAGAATAATGTTGTCACAAGAGAGCAGCTTTTAAACAAAATTTGGGGACCTGAATCTAAGATTGAAACGAATGTTGTTGAAGTCTACGTACGTTATTTACGTAATAAGATTGATGTACCGGGCCGTCCATCATACATCAAGACTGTTCGTGGTACCGGTTATATGGTAAGAACTGATGAAAATGATGAAGCACGTGAAGAAACAAAATAAATCTACGAAAGAGACCCTAAAGTCCTCACTAACTTTTAAGTGGGTAAGTTTAGTTGCAGCGACAATTACGGTCTCTTTTGTTATATTTTCGATTGCGATTTATTCTTTAGTTAAGCAACAAATTATCTCACAGGAAAGAAATTTGACAGAGAGTGTAGCAACTACATTTCAAAGAAGACTAGTTGAAATTCCAACTAGTTTACAAATTTCTAATGTTGTCCCTCAACTTTCTCCTAATACAAATCGTATTTTAGAAGGACAAACACCAATTACTTCTAATGATGGCGGTAATGTTTTTAATGATGATGTATTAGCTACTTTATCAAATCGTGATACTAGTATTACAATTTATAATCCTGCTGGAGATGTTGTCTTTAGTAATGGAAATGTTCCCGATGAAGGGATGCCACAATTTAGTAAAACTGAAAATCATGTATTAAAAGTTGTAACGACGCAAGGAAAAATCCATATGAAAGTGTATCAGAAGATTTTTTCTGAGAAGACACATTGGTTAACCGGATATTTGATTGTTGATAATTCCATGGATCAACAAAATCAAGTACTAAAATCTATTCGACACTGGATGATTGGTTTATCAGTTATTGCTATTGTGATTTTTATTGGTTTGTCTTACTTGATAGTTAATAGTGTTGTACAGCCAATTAAGAAAATGTCTCAAATTTCTCATGATATTAATAAAGACCCCACTGATAAAAGGCGAGTACCCGATCTTCATAGAAATGATGAGTTAGGGGAATTAGCAACATCGTTTAATGAGATGCTTGATAGAATGCAAGCCTATATGCAGCAGCAAAAACAATTTGTGGGAGATGTATCTCATGAATTGAGGACTCCTGTAGCTGTAATTGAAGGACATTTGAACTTATTAGAGCGTTGGGGAAAAGATGATCCTCAAGTACTGGAAGAATCAATTCAGGCTTCTCTTCAAGAGAGCAAGAGAATGAAACATTTGATTCAAGAAATGCTGGATCTAACTAGGGCTGAGCAGGTTGATTTACAGTATCCTGATAAAACAACTGATGTCAATGAAGTATTGAACCGAACTGTTAATGACATGAGAATGATTCATCAAGATTTTACTATTACCTATGATGATGCAGACTTAAAACCTGATACTATAGTCAAGATTTATCGTAATCATCTCGAGCAAATTTTAATCATTTTGATTGATAATGCTATTAAATATTCTACCGATAGAAAAGAAATTTTGGTTGCTGCTGCTACTGAAAAAGATAAAGTTAAGATTTCAGTTCAAGATTTTGGTGAAGGAATTGCTCCTGACGAACAGGATAAGATTTTCAATCGGTTTTATCGTGTAGATAAGGCTAGAACCCGTGAAAAGGGTGGAAATGGTCTAGGCTTAGCTATTGCTCAAAAACTCGTTGAAAGTTATCATGGAAAGATCAGTGTTAGTTCAACACTTGGATCAGGCAGTAAGTTCATGATTGAATTTCCATTATTAAAATGGCTCTTTTGCAAATCCTGTTGATGGATAATTTTAAGAAGGAATTAAGCAGCTAAGAAATAGCTGTTTGATTCCTTTTCTTTTATAATATTTTCTTCGAGTCTAATTCTAATTAATAAATGTTTGAAATTTCTATAGC
>DBFNNF010000088.1:0-5519 GCA_048407585.1 Lactobacillus johnsonii
ACTAGCAGCAAAATATAAATCTGCATGATGCATTAGATATGGTTTTAATAAGACATTAAGGACTTTTGCTTTATATTCCGTATTATGTGTATGGACTATGGTTAACGCAGAACTACTTCTACAAGCCAGTAATTCCAAAGCCATAGTTGAACTATTGCCATGAATGTGTACAACGTCGTAATTATTCTTAGCTACTATTTTTCTTAATTTAGAAATATATAAAATTGGATTTTTAGTTCGCGGAAGTTCATAGAGAACCGTTTCATTTTCTAACGGCATGGTCTTTAGTATTTTTTTATCGAAACTTTTTGCCACTATATCAATTTTATTATTCTTTTTTAATTCATTATAATAATTTCTTATATGAACAGGAATTCCGGTTAATGAAAAATCTACAGTACATACTTCTAATATTTTCATATTAAACCAACTCTTCTACTATTCGTTCTAACTGTTCATTAAAGTTACTATTGTTACTACTTTCGTCAGCATTTTTATTTTTGACAATCTTATTATAGTTTTCTATCGTTTCACCAAGTTTTTTTAGATCATAAACAGGAATTATATTATTCATTCTATTTTCAATCAACTTAGTAAAATCTACTTGGTGATCATTTACATGTTCATGATATTCTTCACGCCGTGGAACAACTATAGGCACTTTTCCAAATTGTAATGCCTCAATAAAGCTTGAAGGACCCCCATGTGTTATTACAATTCTCGCATCTTTCAATGCTTGTTGCATCTCATCAAAGGACATCATCTTATGTGTTTCACAATGATTTGCATTATATGTACTAAAGCCAGTTTGAATAATAACCTTTTCTTTTATATTACCTTGAGCTACTAAATCATCTACTTTTTTTACTAAACGATTAAACGGTTGCTCATGGGTACCTACAGTAACAAAAATCATCTTACCACCCTAAAAAATACTTCCGAGATTAATTGCCTTAGGATAAACTTTTTTCATTTCTTCCCATTCAACAATAAATTTGTCAGTTATTGGATATACTAGTTTTCCAGTAACTGTTGGCTTATCATATCTATCAAACACTTCAATATAAACCGTCTTTGCCCCCATTAATTTGCCGATATAAAAAAATGGAACTGCTACTGCAGCCCCACTAGAAATAATTACATCAGGACGTTCTTTACGGAGCACTTTAATTGCTAGAAAAGTATTACGAATTAAATTTTTTAGATTACGGTTTGTTGGATAGTGACATCCATACATCTTTTCTCCCTTTAGTTTACTTCGAGCATCTTCTTTATCAAAAGTAACCCAAAATCTATCTTTATTTTGCCAAAAAGGCTTTAACATGTATAGATGCGTTAAATGACCACCACTAGAACCAACTAAACAAACTTTCATGCTTTCTCTATCTCCCTAATACGCACTATTTGGATGAACAACTACGCCAAACGTTTTGAGTAAAATCTTAAAATCAAACCATAAACTACTATTATTGATATATTCCAGGTCTAATTCAACCATTTCATCAAAATCTGCATCATTACGCTTAGTTACTTGCCAAAGGCCAGTACAACCAGGCGTAACAGTTAAACGTAACTTGTCATATGGTGTATAATCCTCCACTTCCATTGGTAGAGGTGGACGAGGTCCAACCAAAGACATATCACCTTTTAAGACATTCCAAAGTTGTGGCAATTCATCTAAGCTATACTTTCTGATAACATGACCAACTTTAGTGACACGTGGATCATCTTTGATTTTGAACATAGCGCCGTCAATTTCGTTTTTTTCTTCCAACTGTTCTACCATTTTATCGGCATTAACAATCATAGAGCGAAATTTCCACATTTTGAATGGTTTTTCATTTTTACCAATTCTCTCTTGCGAATAGAAAGCTGGTCCGCCATCTTCTCGTTTAACTAGAATAATTAAAACTAAAAATAATGGAGATAATAATATTAATGCCAATCCACTGGCTAAAATATCAAATCCACGTTTTACAGCACGGTATCCTATACGTCCATGAACTTTTGACGGATCTAGTTCTACCTTTTTAACCTCTTGTGCCATCATTTAAAACTCTATCCCCCAATAATAAAACTAAAATATCCAGAAACGTTTCTTTTTCTTTAAAGGTTTCCAATTTAAATTAACATTATCAGAATTAATAATGTTTCTTGCATTCTGCTTAAAGCTATTAGCAACATCCAATCCTTGCGTCTTTTCTAATTTCTCATAAGCGTCATGCATACGACTTTCCCGTTTTGGCAACGTATGTGCATCTGAAGCAAAAGTAGCTACTTGACCAGCTTCTACAAATCGATCAGCTAATTTTTCGATCTCTTTACCAAATACTCCCACATACGAACTAGCAGTTATTTGTGTTAAACAGCCTTGCTCAATAAACTCTTGTAATTTCTCTGGATGAGCCAAGATACCAGAATTTCTTTCTGGATGAACAATTATTGGTGTTATTCCCCGTCCCAATAATTTAAAAGTCATATCTTTGGCATAAGTTGGTACATCTTCACTTGGAAACTCCAATAACATATATCTACCATCTTCATCACAGAATAAGATATCATCATCATCTAAAGCTTGCGGTAAATTGCCATTTAGACGAACTTCTTGACTTGGAAAGACAGTTAAAGGAATATTATGATTTTTTAATTCTTCCTGAAACTTAGCTGTCTCTTTAATGATATCTTTTTTATGATTTAAATATTTTCCATTTAGAGTATGCGGTGTCATTAATGCATGGGTAATTCCATCCGTTACTGCATCCTCTGCTAGACCTAATGATGAATCCAAATCAGGAGAACCATCATCAATTCCTGGTAATATATGTGAGTGAATATCAACTAGTACCATTTTTATTACTTCATTTCTGTATCTTTTTCTTTGCTATACCCGTATCCATAACCGTATCCATAACCATAACCGTATCCATCGGGGCCAGTTCTTACATCATTCATTACATAACCTAAAACATGTGTTTTAGTTAAGTTAAGCATTTCAATTGCCCGTTGAACACCAGCTTTTTGGGTTATCCCTTGACGTACAACTAAAACTACTCCATCCATTTCACCAGCTAAAATTTGGGTATCTGAAACTTCTAAAACGGGAGCTAAATCTAAAATTACTAGATCATAGTGTTCCTTAACCATGTTCAGAAAGGCACGCATTCTGTTCGAACCTAATAATTGAGCTGGATTAGGTGGAATAGGTCCAGCCGGCATTACGGAAAGGTTAGGAATAATATCTTCCTTCACAATGTTAGCCATATCAACTTCATTAGAATGTGACGTTAAAATAGTAGTCAATCCTACTCGATTTGAAATATCGAATGTTTGATGCAATGTTGGTCTGTGTAAATCGGCATCAATCAACAACACTTTTTTACCTGCTTGAGCCATTGTAACAGCCACATTAACTGTTACAGTTGACTTTCCTTCACTAATATTAGCTGATGTAAAGGCTAACGCCTTAATTTGATGATCGACACTAGTAAAATCAATATTAGTTTTAACTGTTCTAAATTGTTCACTTACTGGATTTTGTGGTTTTGCTACAGTAATTAACTTAGCACCATATTGCATGGTTTCATCAGTACCACGTTTTTTACGTCTATTAAACAATCCCATTTATACTCTCCTATACACGCTTCTTTTTACCAGAATTTTTATCTTTCTTATTAATACTAAAGTCATTAGATAAGTGGAAGTGAGACACATGACCTAAATTAGTTAACCCTAATTCCTTCGTCAAGTAGTCATCATCTCTGACTGTAGTATTAAATGAATCACGCAAGACAATTAAAGCAATACTGATAATTAATCCCAGTACAACGCCAGCTAGAGTAAATAATGAAGTCTTAGGGAATGTTTTTGCTCCTAAAGAAGCAGGTGAAACAATCGTTACATTATTAACATTCATAATGCTCTTAATTTTATTCTTAAAAGTTTGAGCAACTGCATTTGCGATTGCTTGAGCCTTTTCTGGATCATTACTCTTAGCACTGATTGTAAAAACCTGTGATTGTTGCTGAGTAGATACTGACACTGCTTTTTGCATTTCTTTAGCACTAACGTTGTAGCCACGACCTGCTCTTCTTACAACAGCTGGCTCAGCTGGGCTAACAAGTTTTTTAGTCCCATCAGCAAGAGTACGATACTTTGCCTTCTTAGCTGGCTTTACAACTTCAGTAGGATTCTTAATCCACTTAGAAGCATCCTTTAAGATAACCGGACTAGTAACAATATCCTTATAGGTATTAATTACTTGCACATCGGCTTGTTGAGCATTAAATGCCTGATTAGCATCTGTTTCACCGCGCTTTTGATTAACCAAAATTTGTGTAGTCGATGTGTACTTTGGTTCAATTACAAAGGCAGCTAAAACAAATCCTACAGCTCCTAAGCCAACGACCCAAGCGATAATTGCCCAAATATGTGCTCGAAGAAGCATCCATAATCTACGTAAATCGATTGTATTTTCAGTTTTTGTACTGTTTTCCACTTTTTCCTATTCTCCTGTCTTTAAGGTTTCCGGCTTAAGCCCTAAGGCAGCACGTAACTTATTACTAATTCTTTGACATTCTGCTTGACTAACTGACTCGTAAGCAACGCCATTCTCCCAATCACCTTGTCCCTGAGCATGATCAGTTGTGACATTATCGGTTGCATGACGATAGTTTTGAGCTAAGGCAACCATGTTATCAAATGTCAAGTTAGTCATAGTTTGCTTAGAGATTGAATTCAAGAATGCTTGGTTTACGACTGTCTTGTAAGAAATGGAACTCTTTAATAATGCCATAATTACAAGTCTTTGTCTCTCTTGACGCCCATAATCTCCTCGTGGGTCGTCATACCGCATTCTACTGAATGCCAAAGCCTTCTTCCCATTCATGTGATAAGTTACGCCCTTAGTGAAATGATAGCCTTCATAATCAAATGTTAATGGTGACTTAACTGTCACTCCCCCAACTTGATCAATTGCCTTCTCTAATCCTCCCATGTTTACCATTACGTAAGCATCAGTTGGAACATTGAAGTACTTCTTGATCGTTTTAACAGTTTCATCTACACCACCATAAGTATAAGCTGCGTTAATCTTAGCTGGTGAATAGTCTGGATAATCCGGTAAGTTAACTTTCATATCTCGAGGCAAGCTGACAACTGTTGTCTTATTGGTCTTAGGATTGATGACCATCATCATAATGGTATCTGTTCTCCCCTTGTAAGAACGTCCAAATTCACCTGTATCTGTTCCCAATAAAAGCAGGCTCATTGGCTTCTTATCTTTCAGTGTGTCGCTAACCTTCCGATCACTAATTTCATTACTCATCGGATTATACATATTGTTAGTGGCAACATGGATATTGTGCCAAGCGATAATAACCGCAACGATGTCTACCGCTAGGAAGACACCTAATACAATCCAAAAGATACGCCAAAACTTTTTACGTCGATGATGACGGTGATGATGTGAGCGATGTCTTAATTCATTATCACTATTCTTATGATCCATTTTATTCCTCTTT
>DBFNNF010000089.1:0-5702 GCA_048407585.1 Lactobacillus johnsonii
ACTTTTTATTTTGAGAAACAAGAACCGAATCAATTGATCCGGTTCTAATATTTTTACGTCCAGTCCACGCAAAGCTCTTGTTTATGCAGTTCTTCAGGTAATTCGTCACGATCAGTTTTATGATTATCTAGCTTAGCGCCAGTGATTTGTTTAGTAAATGAATCAATACGACGATTTGAATCACGTAAATCATAGTAAGTAGTAACTACTTTGTCATAGTCACGTAATTCTTTTACATTGAAGTCCTTATCATATTTTCCTTCAAAACAAGTGAATTTTAATGGTAAGCGTGGTTTTAATTGTGGCTTTTGATCAGGCACGCCAACTTGCATCCCTAATACTGGGAATGTCAATTTAGGTAAATCAAGCGTCTTAAGCATTTCAAGTGGATGATCATTAACTGTTCCAAGTGGTACGTAGCCTAAATCCATACTTTCTACGGCATTAGCAACATTTTGGTAGGCAAGTAAGGTATCTTCCATTGCTTGGAAAAAGATATCAGTAGTATGCACACGACCATCATCCTTACCAAGTTGTTTTCTAATTTGTTGATTACGATATAAATCAACCACAAAGATGAATAAATCACCTTCTGCACCAACATATTTTTGATTACATAATTCTCTAATTTTTTTCTTCTGCTCAGGATCAATAATATGTATCAAGCTAGCATTTTGCATGAACATACTAGTTGGGGTTTGTGCAAAAACTGAGTATAAAGTTTCTAATTGTTCTTTATTTAAAGTTGTATCTTTAAATTTTCGAATTGAACGGTGATTTAATTGTGCATCAATAGTTTTGTTATGTATCATTTTTATCCTTCTTGCTAATAATTAGTAAGTATATTGTAACACATAGTCACCATTATTTTTCTTCAAATTCAATTCCATAATCTGCTTGTTCACCATGTTCTGCTAAATCCAGACCCATTAATTCTTCTTCTCTTGAAACTCTGATTGGAATGAACTTCTTAAGTGGTAAAACAATTGCACAAGTCATTACACCAACAAATACAATTGTAAATAAGGTTCCTAATACTTGGGCAGAAATCAAATGTAAGCCGCCACCATAGAATAGTCCATTTTCAATTTGTGGGTTAACAATCTTAGTTGCAAATGCACCTGTTAAAATTGAGCCCACAATTCCTGAAACACCGTGACAACCAAATGCATCAAGAGGATCGTCTATTCTTAGTTTTGGCTTAATTACATGGATAAAGGTGTAACTAGCAAGTGTACAAATAAGGCCAATCGCAAAAGCTCCTGCAACGGTAACATATCCGGCAGCCGGAGTAATTCCAACTAATCCACACAAGGCACCCGTACAAAGTCCAATCATGTTAGTTTTCTCTTTAAGGAACATATCTAAGAACATCCAAACTACAAATGAAGTACCGGTTGCAACGGTTGTAGTTAAAAATGCTTGAGTAGCAACGTCGCTTACGGTTAAGGCAGAACCAACGTTAAAACCGTACCAACCGATCCATAAAATACTGGTTCCCATTAAGACCCAAGGTAAGTTGTAATGTTTTACTTCTCTATCAGGATCGAAGCCTAACCGTGGACCGACAAAAATTGATAACAGCAATGCGGTAATACCGGCGTTAATATGAACTACAGTACCACCTGCAAAATCTAACATTCCAGTTTTAGCCAAAATTCCGTCTGGTGTCCAGACCATATGGACCATTGGATAGTAGATCAAGGTCGACCAAATGACTACAAAGGCTAATAAAAATTTGAATTTCATTCTCCCGACTATTGCTCCAACAAATAAAGCAGGGGTAATAATTGAAAACATCATCTGAAACATTAAATAAGTTAAAATCGTAATCCCAGAGTCTTTAGAATAAAGAGATTTTAAATCAAAACCATTTAAGAAAAAGCTCTTGCTAAACCCGAAAATCCCGCCGACATTTTTACCAAAAGCTAGGTTATAGCCAAATGCAATAAATAAAACAATTGCGACACCTGTAATCATGAAAACTGAAATCATTGTGTTAACAGCATTCTTCTTTGAAACCATCCCACCATAGAAAAAAGCAAGTCCAGGTGTCATGAAGAAAACTAAAACACTAGCAATAAAAACAAATAGAGTGTTCGCTTGGTTAATCATCTTTTTTCCCTCCGAATGTGAAATGGTTATTCGATATTTAAAATTGGTATATATCTATATTTGCTGCTGATAAAGCAAAAAGCACCAATTAATAAATATTGGTTTAATTATAGTTGATTTTAATTATACACTCATTTTTCTCTTTGTCATTAATTTTGGATAAAAAAAGATGCATAGGAGATATCTTCTATGCATCTTTGTATGTATTTATTTTTACCTAATCAAGTAAGTCATATTTTAAGGTCATTAAGCCGTGACCTTCGTTAACCATGTTTCCTAGTAATTCAACAGTATTGTTGTAAACTGTATCAGCCATCTTTTGATTTGCTTTGTTTAGCTTATCTTGGAGCTCATCGCCAGAATAGTTTTCAATTTCTTTATCAGTTTCATGTTGAATTTTATGGCATTGAGCAAGACTCTTTTGTTCAAAATCGGCTTCTAATTCACCATAAACACGGAAATTAGTATCACCTAATTGAGCAGTTAGTTTATTCAACCAGAAGATCTTATTTAAATCGAATTTAGGACCAGTCTGGAAGCTTGCTGGAGTAGTAGTGATATTAGTGTAGAAAGGAACCATGCTGTTAAAAGTATTTGGTCCAAATGCTAACCATTGAACACCGGCAATTTCTTCTGGAACGTCATTTCTAATTTGTAAAATATGAGTTTCAAAGTTTCTATTAATACCAATTGGACGGAATGTCTTCTTTTGTTCAGCTGTACCTTGATCTCCATATGCATCAAAAGGAGTATCTTGATAGTGAGAACTTTCAGCCCATTTAATGTCTTCAATACTGATTTTGCGATTTGCGTGGCAAATGAATGGTTGATCTTGATCACTTGGTTCACCACCAAAATCAGGATCAAAATAGTTATGGATATACCAAGCACGTGGATTATTGTAGTGAGCATCTTTAATCGTTGAAGAGCCAAAGATGTGTCGCAAGTTATAACCCTCAAGATCTGGATTTAAGTGATATTCTTCAATTAAATCTTTTAAATCTTCTGATGAAGCAAAATCATCATTATCGAAATAAAATTCATCAATATTTAGACGGTTAGGAGCGATTACGTACGCATCATCTGGAATACGGCGAGCTGCCCAGTGGTGACCACCAATAGTTTCAAGATACCAAATTTCGTCTTTGTCAGAAAAAGCCATTCCGTTCATTTCGTAAGTACCATACTTTTCGAGGAGGTAGCCTACGCGTTTTACACCTTCATAGGCAGAATGAATATATGGCAAAGTTAAAGTCACGAAGTCTTCTTCGCCTAAACCGCCTTTTTCAAGGAGTGGATCAATACCTTGAATTCTTGAATTGGTGGTAATAGTTTCAGTTGCAGTCATAGCAATATTATCTGAGTTAATACCAGCAGCAGCCCAAATTCCGTTTTCACCTGATGCGTCAGGTGCGCTAGTGTAGCGAAGTGGGTTAGGGAGAAGATCTTCATCATCGATCTTTTGGTGACTAATTACACTTTCATAGTGTTTAGGTTGATCAGTTGGCATTACTACATCAAATCGCTCAGGAATAATAGTACGGCCACCATCTTCACTACGGGCTATCATTGTTGAACCATCAATAGTTGCATCTTTTCCGACTAAGATAGTAGTACATTCGGTTGGTTTCATAAATAAAATCCTTTCTGAATTCTTTACTTACTATTGTACGCGAAAATGTAAGGTCTTAGGAAATAATCTGGCACTAGTTAATGCTTTTCTCGGTAGTATTTGGGACTAAGGCCAGTATAGCGTTTAAAAGCTTTTGAAAAAGTAAAGGCATCCGTATACCCGGTAATATTTGCAATTTGCTGAATAGCGTAATTACTGTTTAATAGCTTTTCTTTCGCTTTTTCCATCCGTAATTGGGTAAGAAATGCTTGTGGAGAAAGGTTCAGATTTTTCTTAAAAATGCTGTATAAGTAGCTTCGAGATAGGTCGAGATCATTACATAGAGCACTAATTGTACAAGTAGAATTAGCAGAATTTTGTTCTAAATAATTAACCGCTAGACGCAATTCTTCATTAGCGTTTTTAGCTTTAGAATTTAATTCAGCAGGATATTCGGTGATTAAGTGGTAAAAGAATTTATAGATTAATGACTCAATTAATACATCGCTAGCAAGGGAACTACGGTAGTGAAGTGAATCGAAAAGTTGTTTTAGGCTTTCGTAAGTTTCACTTGTTTGAAGCTGACGTAAATAATATTTTTTAGTCAACTTAGAATTGTCTAGTAATCCCTTGATTTTTACACCTGAAAAACCAATCCAGAAGTATGACCAGGGTTCAGTGCCGTCAGCTTGATAAAAACAAGGTATATCCTTTGGAAGGAGGAAAATATCACCGGCTTTTAAGTTCACAGCATGATGATTAGCTACCGAAAAGGTTCCTTTACCTGATTGAATATAGTGAATGACATAGTTGTTACGGACATTATTACCCTTGAAAAAGTAGTTTGGAGGACAATTTTCTTGCCCAAAAAATAAAACTTTAGTCTCAATACTGTGATTGTTTAATGTATGATATTCACCATTCATTGCTCTTATCCTCTTATCAAATTCCCATGTTAATGATGGATATATGTTTTCAAAAATATATTTAGTACTTATAATGATACCATTTTTACGGTAAAACATGTCATTATGATTAAAAACAAATTGACATAATCTGACTTAATCTAGCTATTTTGTAAAGCGTATACATTCTGCATAATAAATATTGTTGAAAGCGAATACAAAAAATCAAAAGAGGGAAGATTATGAAGGATAAAGATCAGGGAAAAATGTCACTGGGTGCTAGACTAGCATACAGTTTTGGTGCATTTGGTAATGATTCATTTTATGGATTACTATCAGGATATTTAATTATGTTTATTACCTCGCATTTATTTAATACAGGTAATGCGGCTGAAGATGCCAGAATGATCAGTATGGTTACATTGATTATCATGGTGTTAAGAATTGTTGAATTATTTATTGATCCATTTATTGGAAATGCAATTGACAGAACTAAGACCCGTTGGGGACATTTTAGACCATGGGTTGTAGTTGGTGGTAGCGTTTCAGCTGTGATTTTATTGATATTGTTCACTAACTTAGGCGGACTTTATCAAAAGAATGCAATCTTATACATGATTGTTTTTGCAGTTCTATACATCACAATGGATATCTTTTATTCATTTAAAGATGTTGGCTTTTGGTCAATGCTTCCATCTTTAACAACTAATTCTAGAGAACGAGAAAAAACTGCTACTTATGCTCGTGTAGGATCTACTATTGGTGGTGGGTTAGTTGGAATTCTAGTTATGCCAGCTGTTATCTACTTCTCAGCCCGTCCAACTTCTACGGGGGATGATCGTGGTTGGTTCATTTTTGCAGCAATTATTTGCTCAATTGCATTTGTTTCTGCATGGTGTGTTGGTTTATTTACTAGAGAAGTTAACAGCGATATTCGTAAAAATAAGAAAGATACTAAGGGAATTATTGGTATTTTTAAAGCTTTATCCGGTAATGATCAATTAATGTGGGTTGCACTTGCATACTTATTCTATGGAGTTGCAATTAATATTACTGGATCTCTTGAAGTT
>DBFNNF010000090.1:0-3247 GCA_048407585.1 Lactobacillus johnsonii
AATTTTTATTTTTTATGGCTTACCAACTGTTGGAATTGTCTTTCCAAGATACGAGGCTGCTTTAGTCGCATTTATTATCAATTATGCTGCTTACTTTGCAGAAATCTTCCGTGGTGGACTGCAGGCAGTACCCGTCGGTCAATTTGAGGCAGCACAAGTGCTAGGCTTAAGTAGATGGCAAACAATTAATCGTATTGTGCGTCCACAAGTTGTTAAGATTGTTTTGCCTTCGATTGGTAATGAGCTGATAAACTTAGTTAAGGACTCCAGTTTGGTCTATGTAATTGGTTTAGGAGACCTTTTACGTGCCGGAAATGTTGCGACTGCAAGAGACGTGTCTTTAGTTCCACTAGTATTAGTAGGGTGCGTATATTTGGCAATGACAGCAGTTTTAACAGCTTTATTGAGAGTAGTGGAGAAGAGAAGCAATGTCTGGAAATAAAGTTTTAGAGCTCAAGAATATAAGCAAGAGCTTTGGCACGAGAAAAATTATTGATAAGTTAAATTTGTCACTAGATCAAGGAGATATCTTAAGTATTATTGGCCCTTCAGGTGCAGGAAAAACTACGCTTCTTCGTCTGATTGCGGGGCTTGAAAGTGCTGATAGTGGAAAATTCCTCCATAATGGAAAAGAATTTGATCCTACAGATCGTAATAATCATTTGGTAGGGATGGTTTTCCAAGATTACAATCTTTTTCCCAACCTTTCGGTAATGGATAATATTACGCTTGCTCCAATTATGGTAAATAAGATGAGTAAGGCAGAGGCTGAAAAAGCAGCTGCACCTGTTTTAGAGCAATTAGACTTAGACAAGTTTAAAACTTTATATCCATATCAATTATCAGGAGGACAAAAGCAGCGTGTAGCCATTGCCAGAGCTCTGCAAATGAAACCTGAAATCTTGTGTTATGATGAGCCTACTTCTGCCTTAGACCCCGAGTTAGTAGGAAAAGTAAAAGATATTTTCTTAAAGCTTAAACAAACAGGAATGACGCAGGTAATTATTACTCACGATCACCAGTTTGGAAAAGCTGTTGCTGATAAAATCTTAAAAGTTGAGCCAATAGAAAAATGATGAAAAAAATAATACGATTTTTGGGCCTATTGATCATTGTGCTAGCTTCTGTTGGTGTAGCTGGGTGTCAAAGACAGGAAAACTCATGGCAGGCGATTAAATCACGTGGTACTTTAGTAATTGGTGTTGACGACAGCTTCGTACCAATGGATTTTCGCCAAAAGGATGGTAAGCTTGTTGGCTTTGATGTTGACTTAGCCAAGGCCGTTTGCAAGGAGATTGGTTTAAAACCTGATTTTCAGACAATTGATTGGTCAATGAAAGAAACAGAACTTCGCAATGGGACAATAGATGTTATCTGGAATGGATATACTAAGACAAAGGCTAGGGCAAAGAAAGTAGCATTTTCAAAACCATATCTTGAAAATGATCAGATTCTGGTTACACGAAAAAATGAAGGAATAAATAATTATCGACAAATGAAGGGGAAGATTCTTGGAGTTCAAACAGGATCTTCAGGAGCCGATGATTTGGATAATTATCCTAAAGTCTTAAAGAAACGTGTCAAAAGTACAGTTTTGTATGATACTTATAACAATGCCTTTATCGATCTAAAAGCTGGCCGAATTGATGGCTTATTAATTGATGGGGTATATGCAAATTATTATTTAGCTCATAGCAAGTATCAAAAAGAATTTAAAAAAGAAAAATTACCATATCCAAGTGAAAAATTTTCAGTAGGAATCAATAAAAAAGATAAAACTCTTAAAAACAAGATTAATCAAGCTCTTGACCATTTAGAGAAGACGGGCGAGCTAAAAAAAATTCGCGAAAAATGGTTTAATTAAAAAAAGCTATTGACGACTTATCTAATTTAAGGTAATATATTGTACAGTAAATTCTACCTAAGACTCGGGTGGCTAACGTGCCTTAATATCCCGCCGAGGCCAGAAAAACAAAGAGTTTTACAACTCCATGTCTTTTTGGCATGGAGTTTTTATTTCGGCTGATAGAATTTATCTTAAAGTAAATTTGGAGGTGAATTCGTTGAGTAAAGCAATCATTGCTAAAAAAGAAAAGCTTGTTGATGACTTTGCAGCAGAACTTAAGGAAGCTAAGGCTATCTTAGTAATTGACTACTTAGGTTTAACTGTTGAAGAAGTAACTAACTTACGTAAGGATCTACGTGATGCTAACGTTAAGATGAAAGTTATCAAGAACACTTACTTAAAGCGTGCTGCTGAAAAGGCTGGTATTGAAGGTTTAGAAGATACTTTTGTTGGTCCTACTGCTGTTGTTTACACTGCTGATGCAGAAGACATCACTGAACCAGCTCGTATTGTTTCTAAATACGAAGATGATATCGACGCATTATCAATTAAAGGTGGTATGCTCGAAGGTAAGGTTGCCAGCCAAGAAGAAATCAAGAAACTTGCAGCTATTCCAGGTCGCGAAGGTTTACTTTCAATGCTTGTATCTGTATTACAAGCTCCAGTTCGCAACTTTGCATACGCTGTTAAGGCTGTCGCTGATTCAAAAGACGAATAATATTAGTAAATTTACACATATCTAATTTCGGAGGAAACTTATAATGGCTTTAGATACTGAAAAGATTATTGAAGATTTAAAAGGTGCTTCAATCCTTGAATTAAACGACTTAGTAAAGGCTATTGAAGACGAATTTGGTGTTTCAGCTGCTGCTCCAGTTGCTGCTGCAGGTGCTGCAGGCGCAGGTGCAGAAAAGACTGAATTTGACGTTGAATTGACTGATGTTGGTCAAGAAAAAGTTAAGGTTATCAAGGTTGTTCGTGACATCACTGGTCTTGGCCTTAAGGATTCTAAGGACCTTGTTGATGGTGCTCCTAAGAACGTTAAGGAAGGCGTTTCTGAAGACGAAGCTAACGACATCAAAGCTAAGCTTGAAGAAGTTGGCGCAACTGTTACTGTTAAGTAATAACGTCTTAACTGAACATTCTACTGAAAATGAGGACTCTATTTTACGGAGTCCTCATTTTTGTTTACAATAAAATTATGTTTAAGAAAAATTTTTATAAATGGTTTAAAGCTGCTTTAGCTATTATTTCAATTATTCTGCTTGTGTTAGATTTTGCGGCAATAATTGATATTAATAGTAGGAATAGTAAGTGGTTTTGGCTAAATAACCTTATTTTAATTATTTTGGCGATAGATTACTTTTCTCGGCTCTATCTTGCAAAAAATAAGAAAGTATT
>DBFNNF010000091.1:0-8974 GCA_048407585.1 Lactobacillus johnsonii
TTGTATTAATGCCTTACAGACTACCCCCATTTTAATGGGGGTTGAATGCTCACGACGACGATGCTATAAGAAGGTATGGAAGTTGTACAAGGTCAACATAGCGTTTATCGTTTAAGTTACCACATAGTTTGGGTGTGTAAGTATCGTCGTCGTGTCCTAAAGCCTGGCGTCGTAGATTATATAAAGAAATTATTACCTAAGCTACTAAGAAGTATCCCCGGATGTGAGATAGAGAAGATTGGCTTTGATAAAGACCATGTTCATTTTGTGATGACAATTCCACCAAGATATGCAATAGCCGATGTAATGGCTAAATTGAAAAGCCAATCTTCCTCGCAAATAAGAGCCAAGTTTACTTGGCTCAGCAAAGTATATTTTAAGGAAAATGTATTTTGGTCACGGGGATACTTCGTCAGTAGCGTTGGCTTAGATGAAGATAAAATTAAACATTATGTAGAATTTCAAGGACGGCAGGATTTAGGTCAGCTCCGTTTGGAGCTGTAAAGAAAAGGCACCCAAAGGTGCCTTTTCTATAGAACCCCCAGTTTACTGGGGGATATCTATTTAAATTCACTTTTTTCTCCTAAACTTACATAACCTCTAGGATTACAAACCACGCGACAGTTGCCTATATGATAGTCGCAGGCAGTATGAATGTGGCCATGACACCAAAGTTTAATATTGGGGCGGTTCAAGATAAATTGTTCCAGATTACTGGCAAAAGCCGGTGTTATTTTGTCAGAAAGATAGACATCTGGAATGGACTTTATGCTTGGAGCATGGTGCGTAACCACAGCAATTTTTTTGTCAGGAAATTTTTGGCATGCATGATCTATGCTTTTCAGAGTGGAGTTAAACATTTTTTCAGTATCGCTGGGATGAAGTTGGCGAATCCATTCTTTGGCCACCAATTCCTGAAAGTTTTTTCTGTTTTCTTCTTTGATATGCTTGGTGTTGGTGTAGTTATAGCGAAAATCATTCATCAACTGAGAAGCATATAATTTATGCAGTGTCTGAAATGCTTTGCCATATAAGTTAAAATCCGTCCATAAAATTCCACCGACAAAAACAATGTCGTCTACCATTTTGAAATCATTTTTGAGGTATGTCACCGTGGCGGTGGTTGGATACTCGTAGGACAAGAGGTTCTCTATATACTGGATTGAATGTTGCGAATCGTAGCCAATGTGGTTGCCTTCAACAAAAACGCCTTGTTTTATGTTTTGATTTATCCATTCTATTGTTTGTTCGGGATTTCCTGAAATATCACCGCATAATACTGTAAAAATTTCCTTGTCTTCCAATAAAAAGGGAATTTTCTGGTTTATATCCAGATGCAAATCAGATAAAATGCGTATTTTCATATAATTGCTTCCGTCATTCCCCAAAATGATTAAAATGTCGCTCTTTGAATAAGGCTGTCATTGTCGGTATTGATGCTGTCAAGCTCCACAATAGAGGCAAACTGCTGATAAATTTCCGGTTCGTGCATTTTGAGGTATCCGACAACTCTGGGATTGGCGAAAATACTTCTAATGTATCCTTTTACTAAAGTTAGATTGAGGACATCAATACCGTATTTGTCTTCCATAATTTTGTATTCTCCTTGGATTTTAGACACTTCATTTTCGAGCCGTCCAAGCTTTTCCATATCCAACGTGCAAGAACGTTTAATAGGATTTACCAATTGTTTATCAGAACTTGCTAGCCAAATGGAACGAGCGAATTTTGCGCTGAAATTTCCCATGTCCGTCATAAGGTACGCGGCTTCGACTTGGCGTTGCGGCTTCATTTTCTTTAAATATGTGAAGACACTGCCGGAGATGATTTTATCATTGAGTATTTCCGCTGCTTCGGCACAGATACCATCTAACAGGTTCTTTTTTCTGATAATGTTTGCAACGTCAAAATCCAAGGCTTTTGCGAGCCGCTCAGGTGTGACTCCGCGTTCTATGGCTTTGACGATCATTTTGTGCTCTTGGACATTGGATAGACGATTGACATGTTTATTGTAGGTAAAGGCTTCATCATCTTTGGACATTAGACAACTGACCGTTGAAAAACCAAGTTGTTTGAGCGCTGAAACTCTTAGATGTCCATCAAGCAGGAGATATTTTCCATTTTTCACCGTAACAACGGGAGGTTCGATAATTCCTACTTCCTTTATTGAGGCGAGAATAACCTGAAATTTTCTACCCATTAATAATTGAGGAGGAACGTCCTTAGAAAAATGCAATTCTTCAATATTAATCTCGAGAATTTCGTTTTCAAAGGCGGGAAGCAATAGTTGTTCAGACATCTTGATTGACCTTTTCCGATATAAATTGCGGCAATTTTTCTAAATTTTCAGCTTTTAGCAGGTTGGCAAAATTACTGTCTGCCAAAAGTTTCTTAAAACTTTCAATCAAGAATATAAGCGTACTTTCCACTTTATCCGCTTTTCTGATCAGCAAACGCTTTTTGCTTATTTCCTGTTCATATATCTTGTTTAAATCCGCCGGAGACAAAGGTTTGTGCTGATGCGCTCTTGAGCGCAGGCCTTTTCCGCTTTTTTTACGCTGTTCTATGATTTTTTTTATTTGTCCGATTTTATTTCCGCGGATTAGATTTTGTTCATAGGCATCCTGCAACAGTGATTGCATTTCGCTGTCCGGCGTTTCTATGATTTGAATTGCAACGTTCAGCGGCACTTTGTTTGTTTCAACGGCATTAATTAATCTTTCTTCGCCACGATCCTGCAATTTTAACATTTGGTTGATGTAATCCTTTCCCAATCCTGTTTTCTCCGCTATTTCATTGGCATTGTAACCATTGTCTCTCAACTGTTTCACATTTTTAAACAGTTCATACGGCTGGTAATTTTTGCGGGCGATGTTTTCAACCAGACTCATGATAAGAGAATCTTCCTCATTGGCATCAACAATGATAGCAGGAATAGTTGTTTGATTTTTTGCCATATAGGCTTCAAGCCTGCCTTGTCCACAAACTAAATCATATTCATATCCATCTTGTGGAACAGCTTTTTTGGAAATCGTAATCGGGCGCTTTAATCCAACATCTTCAATATTTTGACGGATTTCTTTGGCTATTTGTTTGTTACGTTCTCTGGGATTCAGCACGAAAATTTTATTGATTTCCACGTTGCGTAATTCTCTGTTCATTGTTTTACCTCTCGGATAGATATGCATTTCGCCATTTCATAAAGATAGTCCATGTTCTCAAAACGGTAAGAATCGATAAATCCCGCATTGTGTTCATCCAATTTTATATTTGGAAGTCTAAAATCCAGTGAAGGAAGCAGGTAATAGTCTAACACGCTGGCATTATCCGCCTTCATCCTGACGGCGATGGTTACATCCGGATTGAGAATCGTGTCGAAGCGTACTTTCCAGCGGTATTTTCCGTTGTTTAGGCTGTTGCATCGGCAAATGACCAAAGATGCGGAAAACATATCGTTAACATTAAGCAAATTTCCACTTTCATTTAGTTTAACCTTCGCTCCGCAATTCATAAGCTTTTGTATGGTGTCTTGGATATTTTCCTGATGCAATTCCCGCAGATATCTGTTAATCTCGACATATCTGAAATCCCGTCCCGGATCAAAACCAATCAGCCGGTAGGCGCGCACCAATCCGCCAAACCGTCCCGAATAAGCTGCGCTGGAAGGCATGTCTTCAGCCTCATCTATGACTATGGCTGATAAATATCCTTTTTTATCCTGCAATTCTTTAAGTTTTTGCAACATTTCTTCATCGGAGAGTTTCCTGCATCGGGCGGCAAATATTCCTTTAGCCATAAAAAATAGACTGGGATCGACGATACCCTGAAAAGCCTGATCTTTCCTGATCCACATGTCTTCTGGATTGCGTACCCTTTTTATTTTTAACTTAAATGATATGCGGTTGAATATATTGTTCCCTATATATTTTTCATTGCTGAGAACTTCCCGAACCGTTGCTTTGGTCCACTCTTTGTTTAGATCCGTTCTAACACCCCTGCGGTTCAGTTCATCAGCTATCCATCCTTCATTTCTGCCTTCGCAGACAAACGCCCTGTACATCCAACGGACGTTTTCCTGTTCTTCTTCAGATCCCGGCACCAAGATTACCCGATCTGTTGCAATGCTCTTATGTTCACCCCGCGCCAAAATTCCCTTATGATTTCCATGTTCATCAATCAACATTCTTCTCAAGCCGTATCCGGCGGGGCCGCCCTGTCTGTATCCCAGTGTTATAAGTCTTGACTGTCCCGTAAATACTTTGCCCGACAGTTCTCGGCTGTATTCTGCGGCCATTGTTCTTTTCACGCCTTTGACAATAGTGGATATCGGACTGTCGTCATTTTCAAATTGCTCGGCACAGTACTGCACGCGAACCCCGGAACGCTTGCATATATATTCGTAGTAGGCGCTTTCGTCCGCATCTTGGAATCTTCCCCAACGCGTGACATCCAGAACCAATATGGCCTTGTATTTGACGTTTTTGTTTTGAACATCATCAATCATCCGTTGCAAAGATGCTCTACCGGCAATATTTAAGCCGCTTTTCCCCTCATCAGAATATATTTGTATTATTTCGTAGCCGTGCTTATCTGCATAGTCTCGTATTGCTGCCATTTGATTTGCCGGGGAATATTTCTGGTGTTCCGTCGACATACGCACATATGCGGCCGCTTTTGTTTTCTCCTCCATTTTTGTATAGTTTAACAGCATATTTTTCTCTTCTTAACATTAAAAATTTTCAATGGCATTGTACCATTTCTTTTTAATTGTTAATGAAAGGATATAAAATGTCTAATACTAAAAAGCACCAGAAGTGGTGCAAAAAAACACTTGACGTCATTGTTTTTACAAACAACGGGGATTTATCTGAAGCGCTGAAAAAAATGCTCGCAGAGCATTATCGGCGCAATGTATCAAAACATGTCGCTCATGATCTTTCTCTAAATTTGTATACAGTGCGCAACTGGTACAACAAAGGTACTGGATTGAAGGCCTATGATTTGCTCAAGTTGTTGGAAAACTACGACTTTATTCGTGATTTTCTCGGTTTTAGAAAAATCATCCCCAATAATCGGATAACAGGAAAGAAAAACAGGGAAGAAATACGTAAGAAAATCCTTGATTTACTTTCAAATAATCCGAAAATGACAATGAATGAGCTGGCACTGGCTCTTGAAATTACGCCAAAATCGGTGGAATGGAGGCTGTATCAGCTTGTTAAAGAGAAGAAAGTCGCCCGAATAGGCGCTGCAAAAAACGGCATGTGGCTGGTTCGGAGATAAAATTTCTTTATTGATTTTTTACATTATTATTGTAGTGTATGCATAGGCATGGGTTTACTGTCTGTGCTTAGCGCCGGAAAAATGGCGCGGAGGTCGTAAGAAACCTTTCCTTATGCGGCGTGGGATATTCGCCGTTAGATTTGTCGCCTGCATTTTGCGGGCGGTGATGAATATATCCCCGATTGAAACTGTGTTTTGGTCGGGGAGCTTTTAGCGTATGCAACAGGAGTCCCCGGACTTCAAAAGGCTAAAAGGATCAACTCATAAGGATGATTTCTTAACTCTCCGGCCGCCTTAATTCCAAGGTGGTCTTTTTTATATGTGGGTTGATGCTAAAAATATTTTTTTATGCACTTTTATATTACTGCTTAACGGTTCAGACCGCCCATCCCGTGGTGGAAATAGCTTTTACTCCGTCAAAAGTGTGTGAAGAAAAAATTATCGAACTTATTAATAACAGCCAGAGCTCTATTGATGTTGCTGTGTATTCCATAAACAATCAACAAATTATAGATGCCCTGTACAGAGCCAGACAAAGGGATGTTTCCATTCGTATCTTGACAGATAAGTTGCAAGCTTCCGGAAAGTACTCAAAAGTTGAGGAAATGCATAGCAATGGCCTGAATATCCGAGTGCATACAAAAAATAAGATTGAACATAACAAATTTGCTGTCTTTGACGGAAAATCCGCATCAACCGGTTCGTTCAACTGGACGAATGCCGCTACCAGCAAAAACAGCGAAAACTGCTTGTTTTTGATAAATGAACCTGATTATGCAAAAATTTATCAACAGCGTTTTGAGGAATTATGGGAGATGAATACGGAAACCAAATCTGAGCAATGGTTTGAAAAACGGAGAATAAGAAATGAACTTAACAATTAAATCTCTTGAAACAGGTATTCTGGTTGCTTAAGGAAGCGCGCATGCAGATGGATAAACTGAGAGATAGAAAGGTAAACTAAATGAGTAGAACAAAAAGAGTATTCGGATTGGGAAGTTTTTTCCTATCAGATGAAGAAAGAAAAGAAGTCCATAGATATTTAATGATGCAGTTGCAAGGCAAACTTCCACAGCCTATCGAAAATTTAACCTTAAACAAATATTTTGAACTGGTTAAAGAAATAGAATTGGCTTTTTGCGATGAGAATGGTTTTTCAAAACGTTTTGGATATGAAGACAGACTGGTTAATTTCAAAAACATGGAGGCGGAAGAAGTTGCACGAAGGACAATGGATGGAAGGCAAATGTTTTATTCTGACTACGGACATCCGGAAGGTGTTTTGGCCGACCGAGACCACGATAGTCCAGAAGAATTCAAGTGGTGGCTGTTTAGCTATGTCCATCTGGGGCATCCCTGGGAAACGTCTGTAGGTAACTTTAATCCAGGCTTTTTATGGAAACAAGGCTATAATCACAAAAATGTAGGCTATGATAAAAAGAATTATCAGCAGTATGCCTCCAACAAATGGGTTTTCTATTTTTCCCGCTGTCACCGCAATACTGTTTATGCCATGCGTGCATTCATACGGCTTAGAAAATTAGGCTATCCTGTCATTTGGGATCAAGGAGAGTATGATTTGCGAGAACTGACAAAAAAATACTTCGTTGATCTGTCAGAACAGCCGAATTGGTATGATATGGACGAAACAACGTATGATATGCTAATAAATAAATTTATCCGCTGAAATTGCTTGTAATTTGTCTTGTTAACTTGATTTTTACCGTCTTTTTGGTTATACTTAGCCAGTTATTGCCGGAGGTATTATGGAACATTTTGAAGAGTATAAAAAGCAGGGGGAACCGGAAAAATCACAAAAGGCTGAAAACTGGGGTGTTGCCATTGGTTTACAGCAGGTTGATAATCTGACCCCGTCCAAATATCTGATTGAAGTTGCAAAGAATAATATTGAAGGAAAGATCTCTATTGATGAGGCCGGCGAGCAGGTCAGTCAGTATTATAAAAAAAATCCGGCTAAGACTCTCAAGGAGCATAATGAAAAAGAAGCAGATGAGGTTTCTGCTCGAATTGCAAAACTTTTAAGCACACATACTTTTTCTTTCAGTCCCGCTGAATTAATTTCTATTCATAAGGCGTTATTTAGCGGAATATTTGACGATGAAATTGCCGGCAAAATCCGCACATATGATATTACCAAAAAAGAGCCGATATTAAACGGTGATACGGTTATTTACGGTCGGGCTGACAGTATTATGGAAACGCTTGATTATGATTTTGAGCAGGAAAAAAAGTTTAATTATAAAGGGCTGTCTAAACGTGAAAAAGTGGAACGACTGGCTAAATTTACGTCAGGAATATGGCAAATTCATCCCTTTGGCGAGGGAAATACCCGTGCAACCGCGGTTTTTATCATTAAATATCTTTATACTTTGGGATTTGTAACCAATAACGATCTTTTTGAACAAAATTCCAAGTATTTTCGTAATGCCCTGGTACGGGCAAATTATCAAAATCTGAATCAAGATATTTATTATACAATGGAATATCTAAATAAATTTTTCGGGAATCTGTTGCTGGGTGAAAAGAATCTGTTAGATAATCGCGAAATGCAGATAAAGGACAGTACGATGTCCGGGAAAGAAAGTTCACAGAAAAGTTCACAGAAAAGTTCACACAAAATTTTGGAACTGATGAAGCAAAATCCGGCAATAACCACCACGGAATTAGCCCAACTTTTAAATATTTCCCGCCGGGCTATTGCAAAACAAACTGCCTTATTGAAAGAAAAAGGGCTTATTCGTCGTATTGGCCCGGATAAAGGGGGCCGTTGGGAAGTCTTAAATGATCAGAAATAAGGTGCAATGATTAAAGTTTTATTTGTTTGTCTTGGAAATATTTGCCGATCGCCGATGGCGGAGTTTGTACTGAAACAAATGGTCGCGGAAAAAGGACTGGCAGATAATTTTGAAATAGATTCCGCGGCCACGGAAGGATACAACGAGATGTGCCATGCCGGTATTCATCATGGAACGCGCCAAATGCTGAAATCCATGCATATACCGTTTGAAGAGCATTATTCCCGTCGTATACGCCCACATGATTATGCGTATTTTGATTATATCCTGGCAATGGATGACAGCAATATTGAAGATATTCAATCATTGGTCGGCATGGATACCGAACACAAAATCTATCGTCTGCTGGATTTTACAGACCATCCGCGTAATATTAAAGATCCGTGGTACACCGGGAATTTTGACGAGACTTACTGGGATATCGTTGAGGGCTGCCAGGCTTTTTTAGAGTATTTAAATAATAAATCTGAGTGATTATATGAATAGAAAGACCATTTTATCAAGACATTTTCCTGATTTCGTAAAAAAATGGAAAAAATTCCAGCATAATTTCAAAAGAAATGATTCTTGGTATATTACTAGCGATTACTGCCTTGATGATAAAAATAAGCCTCATGATGTTATGACATTTACAATCTATCCGTTTATTCATCCTTATTTGCTAAAGAACGGTATAAAGTATAATTTACCCAAAGATATTAAAGATTTTACAAACATTTCAGAAAAAGCAATCAAATACATAAAGAAATCGCCTTATTCTTTTTCAGTAGCCTTTATAATAGAAGATAAAAATAATATTTTTAATCTTGAGCAGAATAAACAGCTTATTGATAAAATCATTAAAAATATGGAAAATTGGCCTCAAAAGAAAAAAG
>DBFNNF010000092.1:0-4112 GCA_048407585.1 Lactobacillus johnsonii
TTTTTCAAATGGTCAAAATTACTTTTGAAACAAAGAATGCATTTTATTCCTATATTTCTACGGGAATTATCATGATGATTTTATTCCACGTTTTTGAAAATATCGGAATGGGAATTGATCTTTTACCATTGACTGGTATCCCGCTACCATTTGTATCTCAAGGGGGATCAGCCTTATTAGGAAATATGATTGGAATCGGCTTGATTCTATCGATGAAGTGGCACCATAAAGATTATATTTTTAGTACCGCTGGAGACTTTTAAAAGTATAAAAAAATACCTCATCATTTTTGATGAGGTATTTTTTTGCTCTTAATTTTTTCTATTTGTCTTAATATCTTCGTTTTGTGCAGCTGGTTGACGAATTACAAGAACATCACAAGCTGCAGTACGGGTAACATACTCCGTGATGCTACCAATTAGTAATCTTTCTACGGCATTTAAACCAGTAGCACCTAAAATTATTAAATCGATATTGTGTTCTTCTGGAAATTCATGAGCAATGATATTCTTTGGAGAACCAAATTCAATTGAATAGTGAACATCTTTAACTCCGGCATCTTTAGCCCGATTATAATATTCTTCAATTTTAGTTTTTGCCTCTTCAGATACTTGTTCAACCATTGCTGAATCAAAGCTAGAAACATCTTGAAATGCACGGGTATCTACTACGTGTAAAATTTCAAGAGTAGCGCCATTTCTTTTGGCTACTTCAACAGCTTTGCTAAATGCAACGTCAGCTTCTTTTGAACCATCTACGGCAACTTGGATATGTTGGTATTGTTTTAACATGTTGATCACCTCTCCATCAATATTTTACCAAAATTTGATTTAAATAGAATAATAAAACTATTCATTTAAATTCATGAAAGCAAATGAAAAGATGGAAAGCGCCATTGCAGCAATAATTAAGGTAATGAAATTAAATATTTTAGGTAAGGTAAATAAAATAATAATCCCAATAAAACCAGTTAAAATTAACACTAAACTAGTAATTGAGAACAGCATATTAATTTTTTTATTTCCAATAAAAGTGAAAATAATGAATTGTCCTTTATTTTTACTTCTAATTAAATACCAAGCTGTAATAAACACTAATAAAATAAAAATTAGCATTAGAACTTTTAATACCACTTATTAAACCTCACTTAATAAAAAAAGCGGCTTACGCCGCTTCCTTAAATTTCAATAAAATCTGAGTTGACTGCAACATAATGACGCTTGTTGAACCCGCAGTGTTCAAAATTTGAATCTATGTCGCAGTGAATATGGATCCTAGGACAAGCTAGTATTCCGATTCAGATGTTATTCATAAATTCCAACGTCTTTAGTTTGATCGGTCAACTTTGTAATTAGGTTGATCAACTCAGATCACTATCTATTCTAGCAAAGATATAATTAATGTCAATAAATTGAATTTACTTTTCCAGCCCATCTTTTTGCATTTTTTTAAGACGCAAATATTGTCTTTTTAATGCATCTTCAATTTTTGAATTGCCTTTTGGATTGAAGTAGGAGACATTTTTTAAGTTGTTAGGTAAATATTGTTGTGCAATCCAATCACCTTGAAAGTCATGGGGATAAAGATAAGAAACACCATGATTTAAGGTAGCTGCTCCTTTGTAGTGTGCGTCCTTTAGACTATCAGGGATAGGATCATTCTGCTTATTTTGAATGTCACTTATTGCTGAATCAATTGCAGTAATTGCACTATTACTTTTGGGCGATAGGCAGAGTTCAATGACAGTATTTGACAAAATAATTCGCGCTTCTGGTAGACCTACCATTTGAGCGGCTTGTACTGCATTAACTGCACGACTGCAGGCTGGGGGATTAGCGAGTCCAATATCTTCATAGGCAATTACCAATAATCGTCTACAGATTGCTACTAAGTCGCCAGATTCGCAGAGATTCCCTAGATAATAAAGTGCTGCATCTGTGTCAGAACCTCGAATTGATTTTTGAAAGGCAGATAATAAATCGTAGTGGCCATCACCATTTGCATCGTAATTTTGAGATTTAAATTGGATGGAATCTTGCATTTCATCTTTATCAATTACTAGTTTATTATCAGCGTTCTCCTGTTTTTCTTCTTTTGTTGATAGAACTGCTAATTCTAATGCATTAAGGGTTGCTCTTAAATCGCCATTTCCTTTTTCAATTAGGAGATTACGCGCATCTTTTGTTAACTCTACATTGTATTTACCTAATCCTGTTTCGGAATCTTTAAGAGCACGATCAATTGCATGCGAAATATCCATTTTTTTGAGACGGTGTAATTCAAAAATCTGACATCTGGATCGAATAGCAGGAGAGATAGAAATATAGGGATTTTCTGTTGTAGCACCAATTAAAATAATATTTCCTGATTCTAAAAGAGGTAGGAGGAAGTCTTGCTTTGTTTTGTCTAACCGATGTATTTCATCTAAAAGTAAGATGACAGTCCCACTCATTTTTCCTTCTTCGGCAACGATTTGAAGATCTTTTTTTGTGTCGGTTGCTGCATTAAGTTTTCTAAATGCATATTTAGTGGAACCTGCGATTGCACTGGCAATACTAGTTTTTCCAATGCCAGGAGGTCCGTAAAGAATCATTGAAGATAGAAGTTTAGCTTCGACCATTCGTCTAATTATTTTTTTGTTTCCTACTAAATGTTCTTGACCAACAACTTCATCTAAGTTTTTGGGGCGCATGCGATAAGCAAGTGGTTGCATAATTAGTCCTTTTTTCTAAATAATTTGTCCCAGAAATTTTCTTTTTTTGGTTTTGATAATTGCTCATGTGGCACTTCTGGAGCATATACTTGGTTGATGTCAATTCGGTAGTGATTAATAGCAGTTTTTGAAACTACTAAAACGCCAGTGGAGTCTGGTTCATTTTTGGCGGTTTCGTCATTTATTAAAGTGAACTTAATATCTTTTTGTGAACACAAACTCATTAATTTACTAATAAATTTATTTTGAGGCATTTTACCATTGATTAAGATAGTATAATTTTTAAAGTCATTTAAATGGTCTAAAAACAAAGTATCTAAGGCCGGGTTATCGGTTTCTTTTACAGTCATTCTTACTAGAACTCGTTCACGTAAAGAACCTAAATATCTTCTCCGTTCATCGGGACAAGTTTGAGGAGTAATGCCTTTAGCAGCATGTTCAAGACGTGTATTTAAATCTTCAGTCATATTTCTTTTTCCTTTTTATAATAAAATATTACATTCTTAGTGTAGCAAGTGGAAAAGAAGAAAACAAAAAAGTCTTTCCAAAAGAGGAAAGACTTTTTGTAATGAAGCAGTAAGTATTAAAGCTTCTTGTTGTACCATTCAACGATAAGAGCTTCATCAACTTCTGGTTCCATTTCGTCACGTTCTGGAAGACGAACTAAAGTACCAGTCATCTTGCTGTCGTCAAATGAAACAAATGGTGGACGTGATACAACTGCATCTAAAGCGTCCTTAACTTGTTGCAAGTTCTTTGACTTATCTCTTAAGCTGATTTCTTGACCAACTTTAACTTCGTATGAAGGAATGTCAACACGCTTGCCATCTACTAAGATGTGACCGTGGTTAACAAGTTGTCTAGCTTGTTCTCTAGTTGAAGCTAAACCTAAGCGGTAAACGATGTTGTCTAAACGTCTTTCAAGTAAAGCCATAAAGTTAACACCATGCTTACCTTCACGAATCTTGCCGGCACGGATGAATAAGTTTTGGAATTGACGTTCATTTAAACCAAACATCCAACGTAACTTTTGCTTTTCTTTTAATTGTTGACCATATTCAGAAACCTTTGCACGGTTGTTAGGACCATGATCACCAGGTGCGTAGTTACGACGGCTAATTTCCTTACCAGTACCTGAAAGTGAGATACCTAAGCGTCTTGAACGTTTCCAACTTGGACCAGTATATCTTGACATAAAAAATCCTCCATAAAAAATAATAATTTTTTGGAGTAAAATATGAGAAATAAGTTCAACATTCGTGCATCTCAAGTTGCATGTTTCGCCCAGTGCAGCGCGGGTTACTCGTTCACTAAACGCCTCAAGATGTTGACGTTCTTGTCACTTATTGCTGCAAATATTTTACACGAAGACTATTATAGTAAGAAATATGTTTTAAAG